>NZ_JBHXNW010000012.1:32382-73499 GCF_042717365.1 Streptomyces sp. NPDC058534 | reverse complement strand
CGCCCGGGCCGCGGTGCGGGCCAGCCGCGGCCGGTCCCGCACGAAGCGCCGGGCGGCCCGCACCGGATCCCGCCGCAGCCGGTGGACGGCGCCGCCCGGACCGGGACGCACCACCGCACCCTCGTACACCCGCAGGTCCCGCGTCTTGAACGACTCCTTGTAGCGGGCGGGCCCACTGCCCAGGTCCACCGTCTCGACCCCGTCCGCGGCCGCCGCCTCCAGCATCCGCAACAGCAGCAGAAGCCCGGGGGAGTACTTGCCGTACGCGCGGTCGTACGCCGGGAACCACCAGGACAGGACCGTGGGCGAGCGCAGCCCGAAGTGGGCGGCCACGGGCCGGCCGCCGGCGTGCAGCACCGACAGCACGCCACGGCACCCGGGATCCTCGCTCCGGGCGAGCAGCTCCACCAGCCCGGTGATCCAGGTCTGCGCGAACCGGTCGCGCCGGCCCGTGCGCCGGTACTGCGCGGACTTCCAGAGCATGAGCGTCCGCAGGGCCGCGGGGTCCGGTTCGTCGTACACGAAGCGGAGTTCGCCGGCCTGCCGGGCGAGTCTTCGCTCCTTTGCGAGGGTCTGCTTCAGGAAGCCGGGCGACCCGGCGCGCAGGGCCCGCGCGTACCGGCCGAAGCCGTCACCCAGGTCGACGACCGGCGAGGCCAGCTCCTCGGCGGTGTGCGGCAGGAACATGTCCTGGCCCGACTCCAGGTTGTCGAACTCCCAGGACGACAGCGAACAGGCCCGCAGCAGCGCGCGGGCGTCGAGACGGATGCCGTCCCGCAGCACGGCGCCCTGGCTGTCCGACACCCCGAGTCCGATGGCCCGCCCCTGGCCCGCGACGCCCCGCTCGTACGGGAAGTACCCCACCGGGACGCCGTCCTCCCGCAGGACCGCCACCTCGGCCCGCGGCCTGACCAGCCCCACGGCCGTGGTGAACGCCGGGTCCAGGAACGGGTTCGCCGGTGCTCGGGAGGCGGCCCTGATCTCCCGCCAGATCTTGTGGTCGTCCGCGCCGAGCCGCCCCGGCCCGATCACGTCGATGCGCTTACCGGACACGCGCCTGCCTCCTGCGTCGTCGGAACTGAGGACACGCGACGGCCTGCTGGACACCGCGTTGCGGCGGGCGGTACTGGGGCCGCGCGGCGCAGGCCTGCTCGGTACCGCCTCGCTCAGCAGCGAAACGTCTGGAGTGCGGCCACGCCCCGGGCACCCCCGTCGGTCACCCGCCCGCGGACCGGACACGGACGGCGGGAGTCCGTCCCGTCCTGCCGGGCGGCGTTGACGCGTGCCGGGGCGCGGGCGGCGTCCCCGTCGTCGGCACCCGCCGTGCCCGCGGCCCTCGGCGAGCGGACGGCGACCTGACGGCGCGAGGAGTCCTCCTCGCACGGGCCGGATTCCCCGGCGGTGTCGGCCACCACGGCGACCGTGACCACGGCACGGTCCGCGGACGGCTCCGCGAGCGCGGGCGGCCGGGGGGCGAGGAGATACAGCAGCGCCCACGCCAGCAGTACTGCCGCCGCTGCCCGTCGACGCCGCACTGTCGGACTCCTGACCTCAGTCCCGGCCGGGGCGGACTACGGGCCGACATTGGTCCAGTCCCCCGAATACGCCCAGTTGGGTCTCCAGTAGGCCGATCGTGCTCCGTCCCGTCAAGACCGCACCGTCCGAACCGGCACGTCCGGACGGGCCCGGGGACGTCGTGCTCCGTTGCCTCTCGCACCGGGCGTCTACGCGGGGTGGACGCGAGCGGGCTGCGCTACCGCGCCAGGACCTCCCGCGGGCCCATGACGACGACCGGCTCCTTGTCCGGGTCCACGGCGGTCAGCAACGCACGCATGTGCTCCTCGCTCAGGGACACGCAGGCGTTGGTCGGCCCGTCGTGGTCCACGTGGATCCAGACGCCGCCGCCCTTGTCCTCACCCTGGGGGCGGGTCAGGTCCAGCGGGGTGGTGCCGGGCACCCGGTTGTAGTCGATGGCGATCACGTAGTCGAAGGACCCCTCCAGCGGCTCGTTCAGATGCCCGGTGCCCGACACGGCGAACTCCGGGTCCTGGTCGTACGGGAGCAGGCTGCCCGGGTCCGGCAGCCGGCCGCCCGCGTCGCTGAGCCCGAAGACACCGATGGGCGAGTGCAGGTCGCCCGCCTCGTGGTCGTCGGTCCAGCCGCGCAGTCCGTTGTGCGCGGGCCAGGGACCGGCGACCGCCCGCCAGCCCTGGGCGGGATACCGCTCGTAGAGCACCGCCTGCGCCTGCGACGACGTCTCGGTCTCGCCGGTGACCACCAGGGCCTGCCGCGTGCCGCCCGGGAGGAGGTCCCGCATGACCGGCCCGACCCCGGGGAGCGGGCGGGGGAAGCGGCGTGGGGGGCCGGGGCGGGGGGACGTCGGCTGTGCCGTTGAACTGCCGGGCGTGAGCGCGTCCTGCAAGGAGGCGTCCGCTTGCTGCCGGGCGCAGCCGGTCCCCAGCACGCCGGTGCACATGACAGCGCCGATCACCAGGGCCAGCGCTTTCCTGACGGTCATATCGATCTCCGACTCCGTGGGTGGACTACTCATAGCTAGACCACTTACGGAACCGGGGTGTCCGCTCACCCCGCCGTCTCCCTCGGATGGCGCAGAGGGGACCCGCGCGGCAGCCGTTTTCGGGCCCCCGTACGCAACATCGTTCCCGCTCACACCCCTTACTCACTGGTGGGGCTCGGACATGCCGTGTAGCGTCAGCAGCAGATGTCGTGGTTCGCCCAGACCGCCCGCCCCGGAGTGCGGGCGGTTTGCTGTGCAATGCCGGAGGACCAGGACGACCACCTCCGGGTTCGCGCGGTGCGGATCCGATAACGGCTGAAAGGCAAAAGGCATGGCCAGCGGAACTGTCAAGTGGTTCAACTCTGAAAAGGGCTTCGGCTTCATCGCGCAGGACGGCGGCGGTCCCGACGTCTTCGCGCACTACTCCAACATCAACGCCCAGGGCTACCGCGAGCTCCAGGAAGGCCAGGCCGTCACCTTCGACATCACCCAGGGCCAGAAGGGCCCGCAGGCGGAGAACATCACCCCCGCCTGACCCGGCAGACTGCCGAACAGGGCAGGGTGGCCGGAGACCTCTCGTCTCCGGGCACCCTGCCCTGTGGCATGCCGTCCGAACGGCACGCGAGCCCTCAGGGCACCTGGCGCAGGAAGTCGAGCAGTGCGGCGGTCAGCTCGGCGGGCGCGTCCTCCTGGACCAGATGACCCGCGTGGGCGATCGGCTCCCACCGCGCGCCGGGCACGGCGGCGGCGAGTTCGCGCCCCTTCGCCAGGGGAATCCAGGCGTCGTCCTCACCCCAGCAGATCAGCGTCGGTACGTCGATCCTGGGGTACCGGTCCTGGATCTCGTCGGTGTACCGCTGGTCCGCCTGGGCGATCTGCCGGTAGAAGGCCGGCTGTCCCGACTCGCCGAGCCAGGGCCGGACGAGCTGTTCCAGGACCGCCGGGTGCAGTCCGGGACCGCCCGTGGAACCCACGTACTCGCGCACCAGCGCCGCGTGGAGCGCCGGGGGCAGCTGCTCGAAGACCTCGGCGTGCTCGCGGACCAGCCGGAAGAACGGCGACCCCCAGGGCGCCAGCGCGACCGGATCGACCAGGGCCAGCGCCCGGTAACGGGCGTCGTGCAGCAGATGGGCCCGCAGCGCGACGGCGCCCCCGAAGTCGTGCGCGACCACCAGGGGCTCCGCGAGGCCCCAGTGGTCAAGGAGCTCGGTGAAGACCCTGCCCTGCGCCGCCAGTGACACGTCCTGGCCCGGGAACGTCTCCGACAGCCCGTAGCCGGGCATGTCCCACACGAACACCTGGTGGTCACGCGCCAGCGAACGGGCCACCGCACGCCAGACGTACGAGGAGAACGGCGTCCCGTGCAGGAGGACCAGCGGGCGCCCGTCCGGGGCGCCCAGCCGGTTCCAGCGGACGGTGCCCGAGCCGCTGCGGTACGACTCGGGCAGCTGCCATGCGGACATCGTGGTGCTCCTCTCGATCGGGCGCGCGGGGCCCGGCGACGGACGCCGGGCGTGGCATCACGGCTTACGCGCGAGACCGCCGTGTTCGCCGATGGGCTCCGGGGCGGGGCCGTCGGCCTCCGGACGCCAGAGGGTCACCGGGACCACGCCCGGCTCCACGAGCTCCAGACCGTCGAAGTATGCCGTGATCTGGCCGACGGTGCGCAGGATGTACGGCGCGGCACCGCTCTCGTTGTAGGCGTCCTGCGCCCGCTCGAACTCCGGGTCTGTGCCCCGCGAACCGTCGTTGACGGAGAGGTAGCTGCCGGACGGCAGGGCACTCATCAGCCGGGTGGCGATGGAACGCGCCCGGTCGTAGTCGGCGACGTGGCCCAGGATGTTGCTGAGGATGAGGGCGACCGGCCGGTCGAGGTCCAGGGTCTTGGCGGCGGCCGCCAGGACGGTGTCCGGGTCGAGCACGTCGGCGTCGATGTAGGCGGTCGCCCCCTCCGGGGTGGAGTAGAGCAGCGCGCGGGCGTGGGCGAGGACCATCGGGTCGTTGTCCACGTAGACGACGCGCGCCTCGGGCGCGAGGCGCTGGGCGACCTCGTGGGTGTTGTCGGCGGTCGGCAGGCCGGTGCCGATGTCGAGGAACTGCCGGATGCCCGCCTCGGCGACCAGATGGGTGATGTTGCGGCGCAGGAAGGCCCGGCTGCTGCGGGCGATGGTGACGATGCCGGGGAAGACGGCGGTGTACGCGTCGCCGGCCTCCTCGTCCACCGGGTAGTTGTCCTTCCCGCCCAGCCAGTAGTTCCAGATCCGGGCCGAGTGCGGCACCGAGGTGTCGATCTTCTGGTGTGCCGAGTGACCGGGCGTCGTCGCAGGGTCGTTCATGGTGGCGGTCCGTCTTTCAGCCGAGGCGTGGGTGCTTTCCCACAACCTACGTGGCAACGGCCGTTCCCCGTAGACCGGTTCACCGACGACACCGGCGCAACCGGGGGCTCCGCGCGGAATTCCGGGCGCGCGACGCCCGGGGCGGTCGTGCCTGGCTGTCGCGCCGGCGGCACGTACTCCCCACCGGCTCCGTCCGGTACCCGGCAGGAGCGTCCGATGACACCGTCCCGTCTGGTCCGAGCCGGTGCCGGGCTGCTGGTCGGTCCGACGGCGGGCGGACGGGCCCGGGCCGCGGGCCACCCTGGCCGACCACACGGCCGGCGACGCGGAGGATCCGTTCGTCGACATCGTCTGATGGGTCAGCCAGGAGGTTCTCCACCACGGCGCCGAGACAGCCCTGGGATGCCGCCCGCCCGCTCCACGAGGTCGCGGAGCTGCGAGCGGGCCGTGATGCCCAGCTTGGGGAAGCTGCGGTACAGGTGGGAGCCGGCCGTGCGCGGGGAGAGGAAGAGCCGCTCGCCGATCTCGCGGTTGGTCAGCCCGCGGGCGGCGAGCCCGATGATCTGCCGCTGTTGCGGAGAGAGCCCGGCCAGCGAGCCGGGGTCCGCGTCGGCCTTCTACGGCGACTGGGAGCAGGAGGCCCAGGCCACCGGTCGCCAACCTGCGCCAAGCGGCCGGGTTCGACCCGGACAGCCCACGGCCGCGCCGGCTGGTCGGCACCCTCACCGAGCACAGCGCGGACTTCACTCGCCTGTGGAACGCCACGCCGTACGCGGCAAGACCCGGGACGCCAAGAACCTCCGCCACCCCGAGGCCGGCGCCCTCGCCCTCACCTACCAGGCCTTCGACGTACGCGACGCGCCCGGCCAGCAACTCGTCATCTACCACGCCGAACCCGGCGGCCCGAGCGCCCAGACCCTCGACCGCAGTGGACTACTGGGGTTCACCCGCCCGGTTGTCCCCGAGGACCGCGATGCCCAGGGGACGCTCTCCCACGCGCAGACGCGTCACCCGGCCGGTGTCGGTGTCGACGACGCTCAGGCCGTTCCAGTAGCCGTCGCGGGTGAAGCCGCCCGAGACGTAGGCGGTGCGGCCGTCGGAGGACACGGCGACGGACTCGTGCGGACCGTCCAGGCCGATGACGCGTTCGTCCCCGTCGGGCGTGCGGACGGTCAGGGACGGTCCGTCGTCCTCGGACGGATCGATCGGGCCGGTCCCGACCGCGTAGAGCGTGCCGTCCGGACCGACCGTGACGCCGTGCTGGTGGGTGTTGGCGGTCATGTCCTCGATCCGGACTCGGCCGGTGCCGGGATCGACCACGGCCAGCCGTTCGCCCTCGAACGGCAGCAGCAGCGCCCCGTCGGACGGGCGTACGGCGGTGTAGTGGGGCTTGAGCCAGGAGCCGAGGCCGCCCTCCGTGCCGTACGGGGCGACCTCGACGCGGCGCGTCGACCAGTCGCCGACGTCGATGACGGTCACGTCGAAGGAGTCGTGGTTGGTGGCGTAGACGTGCCGGCCGTCGCGCGACACGTCCACGTCGAAGGGGCGGCGGCCGACCGGCACGGTCTCCGTCACCTCCCGCCGCCCGGTGTCCACGACCTCCAACGTGCCGTTGCCGCCCGGCACGTTGACTCCGACGTAGAGGCGGCCGCCGTCCGGAGAGAGAGCGATCCCCATGCCCCCGCCCCGGTACTCGCCGGTGGTCACGGGGCCGGTGCCGGTCCGGTAAGGGATCAGGGCGGTGCGCTCGCGGGTTCGCGTGTCCACCACGGCCACGCCTTCCGCGGTCGCCACCCACGCCGTGCCGTCGTCGCCGAGAGCGATCCCGTACGGGGCCGTCCCGACCCGCACCGAGCCCAGATCGGCCGCCGCGCCCCGTCGGTCGGGGTCGACGAAGGTGACGGTGTCGGCGCCGAAGTCCGTGACCAGCAGGGTGCCGTCGGAGGTGCGGGCCGATCCGGTGCCGGGGGCCGGCGTACGGTTGGGGGAGGACACCGACGCCTGCGGCGACGCCGGCACCGGAACCGGCACCGGCGCCGTGCCGTCGTCGGACGTCGTGCAGCCGGACAGCGTCGCCGTGACGGCGGCCAGCAGGGCCAGAGGGCCCGCGAGGGTGCGCCGTTTCATCGCCGCCCACCTTCCCCGTGCCCGTGGGCGCCGCTCGTCTCCGCGCGCCGCAGCAGGCCCGCCATCGCGTCGAAGCCCCTGCGTTCGGCGTGGGCACGCGCGGTGACACCGTCGCCGTCCGGCAGCCAGGGGTCGGCGCCCGCCGCGAGCAGGGCCGCCACCACGTCCTGGTGGGTGCCGTCACCGTCGCCGAGGATGACCGCTTCGAGGAGCGCCGTCCAGCCGAGCCGGTTGACGTGGTCGACGTCGATCGCGGTCTCGGCGAGCACCGCCCGTACGTACGCCAGGTGCCCGCGTTCACTGGCCGGGATCACCGACACGCCGCCGAAGCGGTTGGTCAGCGTCACGTCCGGGCCGCCGGGCAGCAGGGCCCGCATCATCGCCACGCTGCCCGTGACCCCGGTGACCAGCCAGGCGCTGTCCTCGCGCGCGTCCTGCGCGTTGACGTCGGCCCCGGCGGCGACCAGGAGCCCGGCGATCTCAACCCGGTCGGTGAGGGCGGCCAGCAGCAGCGGGGTGCGGCCGTGCTCGTCCCGTACCTCCGGGTCGGCGCCGGCCCGCAGTACGGCGCGCACGGCGTCGGCGTCGCCGCGAAGGACGGCGGACGGCAGATCGGGGCCCCCGGGGGTGGGTGTGGTGGCGGTCATGACGGGACAACTCCGCGGTGTCGGGGGCGAGTATCCCCAGCTTGACGCTTCACGGCGGCCACGCCGGTCGGCGCACCGGCTCCTTCCGGGTGGCCGGGCGGGGGACGGTCCTGTCGTCCGATCGGTTGACCCCGGACCGCCCCTCCGAGCGGTACCGGTGGCCCCCGTCAGCCCAGCGCGAAGGGGAGCCGCGCGGCGAGCCCGCCCAGCGCCGTCGTCTCCGCTGCGGTCGGCGCGCGCCGGCCCGTGCCCACCAGCAGCGCGTCCTCGTCGCCGAACGACGGGGGGAACTCCTCCCCGACGATCCGCTCCAGCAGCGCCCGCGCTCCGGCCAGTGCCTCGGCGGGAGGCGCGGCCGCGTCCGGAAGGTGGGCGACGAGATCGAGGTGGTGCAGCGTCCACTCCAGGACGTACGCCGAGAGGTAGTCGCCCGCCGTGAGCACCTGGTCCTGGGTCTCGACGCGGGCGGTGGGATCCGCGAGTCCGGCGGCGCGGCCGGCGGCCGAACCCACGTCGTCCAGATGGAACTTGAGCAGCCGCGGCTCCTCGTAGGCGGCGGCCAGCCGGACGGTCAGCGCGTCCAGCGGGTCGTCGCCCGTGGGGGTCTCGACGACGTTCCAGTAGGTCGCCGCGGACCGGGTCGGCTCCGCCGAGGCCGGGGTGGCCAGGGTGATCAGGACGTCCTGGGCGTCGATGACCAGGTGGCACACCAGGTCCCGGACGAGCCAGCCGGTGCAGCCGGACGGCCGTGCGAAGTCCTCGTCGGCGAGCTCGGCGACGGCGGTGCGCAGGGCCGACCAGGAGCTGGTGAAGAGATCCATGACCGCAAGCCAACAGCACCTGTGCCGCGGGGGCGACCGGTTTCCCGCCCGCCGCTCCCCCTGGCCGGCCGCTCAGACCCCCGCCGGCGCCGCCGGGGCCTGAGCGGGTTCCTCCGGTGGTTCGACGAGTTGCTCGCGCACGTAGTTCCAGACCACCGCGATCAGCGCGGCGATCGGCACGGCGAGCAGGCTGCCGACGATCCCGGCCAGGCTGCCGCCCAGCGTCACCGCCAGCAGGATCACCGCCGCGTGCAGACCGAGGCCGCGGCTCTGGATGATGGGCTGGAACACGTTGCCCTCCAGCTGCTGTACGACGACGATGATCGCCAGCACGAGCAGCGCGTCCGTCAGCCCGTTGGACACCAGCGCGATGAGCACCGCGACGAAGCCCGCGAACAGGGCGCCCACGATGGGCACGAACGCCGACACGAACGTCAGTACCGCCAGCGGCAGTACCAGGGGCACACCCAGGATCCACAGCCCGAGGCCGATGAAGACCGCGTCGAGCAGGCCCACCAGTGCCTGCGAGCGGACGAAGGAGCCCAGAGTCTCCCAGCCGCGCAGGGCCACGGCCGGGACGTCGGTGGCGAGCCGGCCGGGCAGCTGGCGGGTGAGCCACGGCAGGAACCGCGGTCCGTCCTTGAGGAAGAAGAACATCAGGAAGAGGCCCAGTACCGCGGTGATCAGACCGTTGACCACGGCGCTCACTCCCGTGGTCACGGCGGTCACCACGCTGCCGACGCTGTCCTGGAGGCGGGCCATGGCCGAGTCGAGCGCACCCGTGATCTGGTCGTCGCCGATGTTCAGCGGCGGACCGGCGGCCCACTCGCGCAGCCGCTCGATGCCCTCGACCACACCGTCGGTCAACTCCCCGGTCTGGGACGACATCGGCACCGCGATCAGCGCCACGATGCCGAGGACGGCCAGCAGGAACCCGACAGTGACCGTCGCCGCGGCGAGCGCGGGGCGCCAGCCGTGCCGGCGCAGGAAACGGGTCGCGGGCCAGGTCAGCGTGGTCAGGAGCAGACCGACTATCAGCGGCCACACGACCGACCACATGCGGCCGAGGAGCCACAGGGCCACCGCGAGCATGACGAGTATGAGCAGCGACTCGGCAGAGACGCGGGCGCCGGTGCGCAGCGCGGCGCGGGTCCTCGCGGAACTCAATCTGGCAGACATGGGGGTCACCCTATGGGCAAGCCCCGTCGTCTCCCGGCGTGAGGGTGTCCGCGCGGCCCCGCGCCGTGCTCAGCTCTCGGGGACCTTGACCCAGTCGAGGGTGCGCTCCACCGCCATCTTCCAGCCGGCGTAGCCCTCCGCGCGCCGCTCCTCGGACCACTGGGGCTCCCAGCGCCTGGACTCGTGCCAGTGCGTGCGCAGTTCGTCGGTGTCCCGCCAGAAGCCCGTCGCGAGCCCCGCCGCGTAGGCCGCGCCGAGCGCGGTGGTCTCGGCGACGACCGGGCGGCTGGCCGGGACGCCGAGGATGTCGGCCTGGATCTGCATGCAGAGGTCGTTGGCGGTCACACCGCCGTCGACCCTGAGCACGTCCAGGTGGACGCCGGAGTCCTGCTCCATGGCCACGACGACGTCGCGGCTCTGGTAGCAGATGGCTTCCAGCGTCGCCCGCGCCAGGTGCGCGTTGTCGTTGTACCGGGCGAGCCCGACGATCGCGCCCCGGGCGTCGGAGCGCCAGTACGGGGCGAACAGGCCCGAGAAGGCGGGGACGAAGTACATGCCCCCGTTGTCCTCGACGGTACGGGCCAGTTCCTCGCTCTCGGCCGCGGTCTTGATGATCTTCATCTGGTCGCGCAGCCACTGCACGGCCGAACCCGTCACCGCGATGGACCCCTCCAGCGCGTAGACCGCCGGGCTGTCGCCGAACTGGTAGGCCACCGTGGTGAGCAGGCCGTGCTCCGAACGGACCAGTTCCGTACCGGTGTTGAGGACCAGGAAGTTGCCGGTGCCGTAGGTGTTCTTGGCCTCGCCGGGCGAGAAGCAGACCTGCCCGACGGTCGCCGCGTGCTGGTCGCCCAGTACGCCGGTGATGGGAACGGCGGCGCGCAGCGGCCGGGAGGTCCGGGTCGTGCCGTACGCCTCCCGGTGCGAGGACGGGTTGATGGTGGGCAGCATGCTCCGCGGGATGCCGAAGAAGCCCAGCAGTTCGTCGTCCCAGTCGAGCGTCTCCAGGTCCATCAGCATGGTGCGGCTGGCGTTGGTCACGTCGGTGGCGTGGATGCCGCCTTCGGGACCGCCGGTCAGGTTCCACAGCACCCAGGAGTCCGTGTTGCCGAACACGGCGTGCCCCTGTTCCGCCGCCTCGCGGACACCGTCGACGTTCTCCAGGATCCACTGGATCTTCCCACCGGAGAAGTACGTCGCCGGGGGCAGGCCGGCCTTGCGGCGGATGACGTCGCCCTTGCCCGAGCGCTCCAGGTTCGCCGCGATGGCGTCGGTGCGGGTGTCCTGCCACACGATGGCGTTGTAGTACGGGCGGCCGGTGCGGGGGTCCCACACCACCGTGGTCTCCCGCTGGTTGGTGATGCCGATGGCCGCCAGGTCGCTGCCCGACAGGTTGCCGTTGCGCAGGGCGTTCTGCATCACCGAGTTGGTGCGCTCCCAGATCTCCACCGGGTCGTGCTCCACCCAACCGGAACGCGGGAGGATCTGTTCGTGCTCCAACTGGTGCTTCGCGACCTCGTTGCCGCCGTGGTCGAAGATCATGAATCGGGTGCTGGTGGTCCCCTGGTCCACCGCGCCGATGAAGTCCGCCATGGTTGTGCCGCCTCTCCGGCCGGTGTCAGCCTTCTGATGCCGGGACACGCCCCGGCGGTTCGGGCTCGGCGGTCGGCAGGAACCGGCCGACGAACACCTTGTACAGACCGGCGCCGAGCACGCCTCCGATCAGCGGACCGACGATCGGCACCCAGAAGTAGAGATTTCCGTACTGATCTCGCCACGCGCTCCCGTACCCGGTGAGGAAGCTGGCCAGCCGGGGGCCGAAGTCACGGGCGGGGTTGATGGCGTAGCCCGCGTTGGTGCCGTAGGCCATGCCGATGGCGACCACGATCAGACCGATGATGAAGGGGCCCAGATTCGCGCCCGGCGGGGTGTTCAGCATGTCCGTGACGGCCAGGATCAGCAGCAGCAGGATGGCGGTGCCGATGACCTGGTCGCGGAACGCGCCCCACTCGTGAACCGGGAGAGCGGTGTTCCCGTTGGCGGGGAGGGTGGAGAACACGAACTGCGTCTTGATGGTGTGGCCCGGGTCGGCCTTCGCCAGCGCTTCCGTGTAGTTCCATCGGACGATGAGGGCCGCCACGAAGGCGCCCGCCGTCTGGGCCAGCGCGTACGGGACCACCTTGCGCCAGGGGAAGCCCTTGAACGTGGCGAGGGCGAGGGTCACCGCCGGGTTGATGTGGGCCCCGCTCAGGCGCGCCGCCACGTAGACGCCCAGGGTGACACCGAGCCCCCACGCCCAACTGATGCTGTCGTGGTCTCCGAGGCCGCCCGCGGGGTCCGTGAGGGCCCCGCCCGCGACCACTTGGGCCACCACGCCGCAGCCGAAGAGGATGAGAATCATCGTGCCGGCGAATTCGGCCGACAGTTCACCGATCAGGCCGGATCTTTTGAGCCGCTCAGCCATGGAAGCTCACCTTCCGCCGGCGTGACCGGCTGTCGACTGTTCGAGCCATTCCTCGGACAGACTAAGGTCGCTTCCGGCAAACCGCACATAAGGGACAAGCGTGACGAGCGGTCACTTCGTACGCGGGCGCCGTGCGTTTCCTCTCACGCCTCCGAGTGGACGGCGTCGAGCGCCGGGGCGATGACGGCGAAGGCCCGCTCGGTCAGTTCCACGGGGTTCTCGGTGCCGTCGCTGTCGCTCCAGCGGTGCAGCACGGTGTTGAACGCGGTCAGCGCCATCCCCGCAGCCAGTTGGGGATAGAGGTCGACGTCCGGGGCGAGTCCCGGGCGGCGGGCCAGCTCCGCCGTCAGGTCCTCGCGCCACCGTCCCTGCCGCTCCAGGAAGCGGGCGTGCAGGGCGGGGGTGCGCAGAATCAGCTGGACCACTCGCAATGCTCTGTCCGAGTGATCGGCGCAGGTGGCGATGGGGACGGAAAGGGCGTTCCGCAGCGCCAGGGAGGGGCGTTCCGCGGTGGGGCGGCCGGCCAGCTCCCGGTGGATGCCGGCGCCCATGTCGGTCAGGAACTGAACGACCACGTCCTCCTTGGACGCGAAGTACCGGAAGAACGTCCTCTTGGACACTCCGGCGGTGCTCGCGATCTCGTCGATGGTGACCGCGTCGAACCCCTTCGAGGCCAGCAGCTGTAGAGCCGCCTCGGTCAGTTCGTCCGAGACGAGTTGACGTTTGCGCTGGGCCAGGCTGGCTTCGGGGCGAGTGTTCACCGGCTCATCGTAACTCCATGCCTCGCATGGCACCAAGTTGCTACGTTGACACTTAGTGCCATCGACGGCATGGTGAGCCACATGACACAGCAGCGACGTTGGACCGCCGAGCGGATCGCGGACCAGACCACACGGGTGTTCGTCGTCACCGGGGCCGGCAGCGGCCTGGGCCTGGCCACCACCCGGGCACTCGCCGAGCGGGGCGGACACGTGATCTCGCCCACGGCCGTCTGAGACCGGCCGCTCAGGGAGCGATCGGCAGCCTTCGCTTGTGGTCGGTCAGCCGGTAGCGGGTGACGATCTTCTGGAAGACCTCGTCCTTGACCGGCTTGCCCTCCAGGAAGTCGTCGACCTCCTCGTAGGTGACCCCGAGGGCGTCCTCGTCGGCCTTCCCGGGGTCGAGGGTCTCCAGGTCGGCCGTCGGCACCTTGCCCACCAGCTCGGCGGGCGCCCCCAGCCGGTCCGCCACGGCGCGCACACGGCGCTTGGTGAGGCCGGTCAGCGGGACCACGTCGGCGGCGCCGTCGCCGAACTTGGTGAAGAAACCGGAGACCGCCTCGGCCGCGTGGTCGGTGCCGACGACCAGGCCCTGGTGCGTCCCGGCCACGGCGTACTGGGCGATCATGCGCTGCCGGGCCTTGATGTTCCCGTGCACGAAGTCCTGGTGGTGGTCGTCGCGGAACGCCACGTCGGCGGCGAGCAGGGCATCGAGCGCCGCGTCGCTCGCCGGCTTGACGTCGACGGTGAGCACCTGGTCGGCCTGGATGAAGGAGAGGGCGAGCTGGGCGTGGTGCTCGTCGGCCTGGACACCGTGCGGCAGCCGCATGGCGTAGAAGCGCGCCTCGTGACCCGCGGCCCGGGCCCGCTCCACGGCGAGCTGGCACAGCCGGCCCGCGGTGGTGGAGTCGACACCTCCGCTGATGCCGAGCACGAGGGACCGCAGCCAGGTGGAGGTCAGCCGGTCGGCCAGGAAGGCCACCCGGCGCTCGATCTCCCGGTCGGCGTCGAAGGTCTCCGCGACCTCCAGTTCCCGGGCGATCTCCAGTTGCAGGGCGATGGACGCCGGCTCGCTCAATTCCGCTCCTCGTTCGATGTGCAGGGCCTCGGTCACTCACCCTACCGAGCGACACCCCGCGACCTGGAGCGGGAGATGCGGGGCGGCCGTCAGGGGCCGCCCTGCACGCTCGCGGGTCAGGTCAGCGGTTCCAGTCTTGCGGCCGCTGTCGTCGAAGCGGGCGGCACGGAAGACGATGTCGTACGTCTGCCAGGTCTCCGGGGCCGCCGCCGCGTTGGTGTCGGGCGCCTTCTTGAGACAGAGCGCCCCGGCCTCGTTGGTGTCCAGGGTGGTGTCACCGTAGGAGTCGAGGATCTGCGGAACTCCACGTGCAGCTTGAAGTCCTGGTAGGCGTCCTTGGTGCGAATGTCGCCGCAGCACACCTCCATCGACTTCTCCTCGGCGAGCGGCCAGGCCACCCGCCGCCCGTCCGTGTGCTGCCACTGCTGCTGCGAGGCCGCGGTGCCGTCGAACAGGGCGACGGGGGCGCCCTGCGGGTGCACGGTGACCAGGTCGAGGTTGACGTGGCCGGTGTCCCCGGCGTCGTACCGGTAGGAGACCGTGTTGTGGCCCGCGCGCAGCTTCAGCTTGATCTAGCGCGGAACTCCGGGCGTTCACGCCCGGGAGGAAGCGCTTCTCTGGATCGCTCTGACCCGCAGGTGTCCACGGGCCTGCACTGTTGACCTCAGCCAGGTCGCTTCTGGTTCTCGATGTACTCCTTGATGATCTCCAACGGTGCTCCTCCGCACGAGGCGGCGAAGTACGAAGGCGACCAGAAGTGGTCACCCCACAGGTACGTGCGGATATGGGCTGGGAACTCCTGACGGAGTCGCCGGGGGGAGACGCCTTGAGGGAGCCGACCAGCCGGGACAAGGCGACTTTGGGCGGGTAGTGCACCAGCAGGTGGACGTGGTCCCTCTCCCCGTTGAACTCCACCAGCTCGGTGTTGAAGTCCGCGCACACATCACGCATGACCTCCTCGCAGCGCCGAAGGATCTCATCGGTGAACGGGCCGCGCCGATACTTCGGCGTGAAGACCCAGTGCGCGTGAAGGGTGTGGACGACCGTTCTGCCCCTGCGGATATAGGGGTTGGCTTCCCAACGCGGTGACATAAAGTGATGCTACGATCACAACATCGCCACCACTTCCACCGGCTACCAGGCCGCCGGACGCGACCTCAACCGGCACCGTAAACGCCACGGCGATCTACGCGAGAAACTCCAGCGCAAGGGCACCAAGTCCGCCAAGCGGCTACTGAAGAAGCGCAACCGGCGCGAGCGGCGCCATGTCTCCCACACCAACCACGCCATCGCGAAATCGATCGTGACCGAGGCTGAACGCGCCTCGGCCGGAATCGCCCTGGAAGACCTGGGCGGCATCGGGCAGAGGGTACGGCTCCGCAAGCCCTGGGGGTACCTCCCACGCCTTTAGGGCAGTGGGGGAGGGTCACGCTCCACTCCTGGGCCTTCGCCCAGCTCGGAGAGTTCATCGCGTACAAGGCACGCCGCGCAGGCGTGCCCGTGGTTCACGTCGACCCCGCCCACACCTCGCAGACGTGCTGCGAGTGCGGGTACGTCGACAAGAGGAACCGGGTCGACCAGGCCCTCTTCATCTGCCGGAACTGCGGGGTCGTTGCCCACGCGGACCGGAACGGTTCGTAGTCCTGTCCGTGCGAGAGGAGGACGACCGGCAGTTCGCTGCCGGTGACGGGCGCGGAGACCCGGACCTGGAGGTCCACGGCACGGCCGGGAGCGGGCAGCGTGACCGGGGCGACGGAGAGCACGGGTGTGGGAAGCGTGGCGTGCACGGTGAAGTGTCCTTCGCGCGACAGAAAACGGAACGATGTCCCGTTTAATATACGGAACGCCGTCCCGTTTGGTCAACGTGCCCGGTCCGCGGCCGGCTCCGACTCCCGGCGCTCCGCCTGAACGCGGCGGTGACTCCACACGAGCAGGGCGAAGAGGACGCAGCCGGAGATGATCAGACTCGCCCCGGTGGCCCACCCGGAGTACGGCAGCTCGGGGAGCAGGCCCCACACCACTCCCGCGGCGACGAGGAACAGACCCACGAGCACCGCCCCGGCGATCCGCCAGCGGGACGAGACGCTCTCCTCGGCCGCGCGCATCGCCCGCGTCCGGACGGGGGCGACGAACCGGTCCAGCGCCGGGATCGCGCGCGACAGCAGCACCACCCCCGCGAAGACGAGCAGCAGGCCCGGCCCGGGCAGCACCAGGAGGGCGACGCCGATCATCAGCAGAACGGCGCCGACGGCACCGAGAGCGGTCCGCCGGATCGATTCGACACCGCGCGCCATGTCGTCCCACTCTCCCGCGGTCGGCAAGAACTCCGGTTCGGTCGGCGTCCTCAACCCTAGGCAGGGTTCGCCGCGCGGGCGATTCCGGGCGGGCGCGAGGGTTCCCAGACCGAGCAGTCGTGGGCGAAGAGGACGCGCCGGGGGTCGAAGCCGGCGAGCCGGTCCAGCCAGGGCCGGTACTCCGGAAGCGGCGGTGCCGTGCCGTCCAGCGCGGCCTCGCGGGCCAGCTGGTCCGAGCCGAACGCCGACGCGAAGTCGTGTGCCTGCCCCGCGAGGATCACGGTGCCGTCGTCCTGCCCGACGACCAGCGACTGGTGCCCCGCGGTGTGCCCGGGGGTCGGGACGATCCGGACACCCGGCCAGACCTCGGCCTCGCCGGTCAGCTCCTCGTACACCGCGCCGGGAAAGCCGACGAGTTCGTCGAAGGTGTGGCCGCCCGCGCGGGCGGTGGCCAGCTCCACGTCCTGCACCAGGATCGGCCGTCCGGCCAGCAGGGGGTTCCCGCCGCAGTGGTCGAAGTGCAGGTGGCAGTTGACGACCAGGGTGATCTCGTCGGGCCCGACTCCCGCCGCCGACAGCGCCGCACGCAGCGCACGCCGCCGGGGCCGGTAATGCGCCTCGGTCTCGGCATCGGCGTCACCCATCCCGGTGTCGAAGAGGAGGAGCCCCCGCTCGTGCCGCACCAGGTAGGCGAGCACGGGCTCGACGCGCGGTCGCGGCCCGCCGGTCTCCTCGGCCGGCCGGACGAAATATCCGAGGTCGAGACGGAGTACCGCCGTGTTCATCGCCATGTCCCCATGCTCACAGGCCGGGTGGGCGAGCCGGGCGGGATCTGCCGGTGGCAGAGCCGGAGTTGGACGCCCCATCGACGTACGAATACTTCACTGCTAAACCTGCACAGCAGCCTGCACCGTCGGTACCCACCCTGCACCACCTGCACCCACCGTCCAAGGAGGAGCATGTGAGAGCACGTCGCGCGGCCGTCCGAACTGCCTCGGCACTGGTCGCCCCCCTCGCCCTGACCGCCGGTCTCGCCGGCCCCGCCGTCGCGGCGCACGAGGGGGAGGCCCGGCCGGCCGCCACCACGACCGACCCCGTCACGCACGAGGAGAACGACCGCGTCCCGGAGGGCTCGGTCTGGACCCAGCACTACTTCCCGTCCGCCGACCGCTCCGGCACCCGGCTCCACGCCGACGTCCTGCTGCCCGAGGGGCTGACCCGGCGCGAGAAGGTGCCGGTGATCCTGTCCGTCGGCCCGTACTTCGCCCACGCGGGCCAGACCGGACCGGAGGGCTGGACCCACACCGGCCCGTCCGCCCGCTTCCAGGACTTCATCGAGGGCACCGACCTGTTCGACGAGGGCTACGCCTTCGTCATGGTGGACCTGCGCGGCTTCGGCGGCTCCACCGGCTGCCTCGACTGGGGCGGCCCCGGCGAACAGGCCGACGTCAGGGCGGCGATCGACTGGGCGTCCCGGCAGCCGTGGTCCACCGGCGCGGTGGGCATGTACGGCAAGTCGTACGACGCCGTCACCGGCCTCATCGGCAACAACCTGGACCAGCGCGCGCTCAAGGCGGTCGTCGCCCAGGAGCCGCTGTGGGACATGTACCAGTACATCTACTCCAACGGCGTGCCCCGCCCGAACGTGACCGGAACGGCGAACGCCTACAACTCCATCGCCACCATGGAGCCGATGGCGGACGACGATCCGCGCTACCGGGCGGCCGCGCGGCACGAGGAGACCCATCCGGAGTGCCTGACCGAGAACTCGGCCGGCTACCGCATATCCGACCAGCGGGACGAACACTGGACCTCCCGTGACCTGGCGAGGATGGCGAGGGGCAGCGACACGCCGCTCTTCGTCACGCAGGGCTTCATCGAGAACAACACCAAGCCCGAGGAGATGGAGGAGTACCTCGACAACCACAGGGGCCCCGAGCGAGGCTGGGTCGGCCAGTGGGACCACGTACGCGGCGGGGACCGCACCAGTGACGGCCGCCTGGCGATGGGCCGCGAGGGCTGGTACGACGAGACCCTGTCGTTCTACGACCAGTACCTCAAGGGCGTCCGGCCGTCGGTGCGTTACCCCGCGTACGCCGTCGAGGACTCCACCGGCGCCTGGCGCGCCCAGCGCACCTGGCCCGTCACGGAGCGGTCGGTGACCCTCCCGCTCGGCGACGGCTCCTACGTCGACGACGGCGGGGCTTCCGCCCGCGCGTCGCTGGCCGCACCGGGCCGGCCGGCGCCCGCGGCGCCGCCGCAGCCGACCGGCGAGTGGGACATGGAGAACGCCCCCGCGACCGAGCGACCGGCACCGGAAGGACTGGCCGCGGAGCTGGCGGAGCGTCAGCGGGCCGGTGAGGTCGCCTCCAGCTTCTTCGTGTGGTCCAAGCCGCTGAAGAAGTCCGTACGGGTCACCGGCACCCCTCGGCTGTCCCTGAAGGCGAGGGGCGAGGGCAATGTCATGCTCAAGCTGTACGACGTCGCCCCGGACGGCACCGCCGTCATGTTCGACGAACAGGTATCACTGGTGGACTCCGGCCGGCTGACCGTCGACCTGAAGGCCACCGACTGGACCCTGGCCGCGGGGCACGTGCTGGCCGTGGAGATCGGGTCGATCCAGACCGGGTCCTGGCGCGACACCCCCTCCGGCGAGACCGTCCGGGTCAGGGACGCCAGGCTGCGGCTCGCCCTCGACGACCCGGCCGACGACGTCGCCACCCCCGGTGACCGGTCGCCGTACCTGGACACGTACCTGAGTCGGTACACGGTGACCCTGCCGGCCGGGCCGGGGACATTCTCGGTGGTTCCGGGTCGCCGGCCGTGACAAGCTGTGCTCCTGATTGTCCGAGCCCAGGAGGTCGTCATGACTGAAGAGTCTTCATCGCAGGCAGGTTCGGAACCGGCGGAGGACGAGCGCCCCGCCCTGACACCCGACGAGGACGGTCAGTACGACCTGAAGGGCAAGTTCCGCGAGGCCCTGGAGCGCAAGCGCGGCAAACAGGCGGAGGCCGCGGCCCTCGCCGCGAACGCCGACGTTGCGAAGATCCGCGGCACCCACGGTCCGGCCGCGAGCCAGCGGTCGTTCCGGCGCAAGAGCGGCTGAGGCCGCGACCGGTCGTACGCAGCGGGGCCCGACCGTGGCAGCACGGCCGGGCCCCGCCCGTCACGGGCGGCCGGTCACGGGCGGCTGGTCAGATAGCCGCCCATCGAGGTGAAGTACTCGGCCGCGGACAGCTCCCGCCCGTCCTCCGTCCGCACCCGCGTGATGGCCAGGCCGTGACTGCGGCCCGCTCGCGCGTCGGCTCCGGCGACGATCACCACGCCGTCGCCCTCGCGGTAGAAGACACGGCCCGGCGTGCCGCCGTAGCGGCCCTGCGAGACCACGGCGGCGAGGACCTCCAACCGCCTGCCCCGGTGGAAGGTGAAGGCGCTGGGGTAGGGCTCGGACTGGGCGCGGACCAGGCGCTCCAGGTCCTGGGCCGGCCAGTTCCAGTCGATGCGGATGTCCTCGGCGGACCGCTTGTGGAAGAAGCTCGCCTGCGACCGGTCCTGCTTGGTGAACTCGGTCCGGCCGCCGGCGATGAGGCCGAGTGCGCCGACGGTGACCGGGGCGATGAGGTCGACCGTCTTGTGGAAGAGGTCGGTGGCGGTGTCCGTCGGTCCGACCGGCACCGCCTCCTGCCGGACGATGTCGCCGGCGTCCAGCTCGTCGTTCATCATGTGCGCGGTGACGCCCACTTCGGACTCGCCGTTGAGCAGGGCCCAGATCAGCGGGGAGAACCCGGCGTACTTCGGCAGCAGCGAGTCGTGCACGTTGAGCGTGCCGTGGCGCGGGAGGCCGAAGATGCGCGGGGGGATCCAGGTCCGCCAGTTGTTGGCGACGATGATGTCCGGGTCGGCGTCCTTGAGCGCCTCGAACAACTCGTCGTCGTCGGGACGGTTGCGGATCAGCACCGGGACGCCGTGCTCCTCGGCGAGATCGGCGACGGAGTCACTCCAGATCTTCTCGTAGGCGTGCTCGCTCTTGGGGTGGGTCACGACCAACACCACGTCGTGCTCGGAGTCCAGGAGGGCTTGCAGGGTCCGGTGCCCCCAGGTCTGGTAACCGAACATGACGACCCGCATGGGGTACCTCCTCAAGGCAGGGGCTGACCCGGCAAGTTGAGCAAGGCGTACCTTAGTGTGCAACGTCGGTGCGCAACACCCCAGTTGGTGGCCGTGCCCTCCGGTTCGCCCTATCGACAGCTTCAAAGCCTTAGCTTAGGCTAACCTAAGTTTCCGGCAAGGCGACTGTCCCGCACGATGGGAGTGACATGTCACAGGTTCTTCCTGATGACGCAACGCTGGTCCACGACCTCATTGGCATCGGCTTCGGCCCGTCCAATGTCGCCATGGCGATCGCGATCCGCGAGCACAACGCACAGGCCGGCAGCCAGGAGGCGGTCAGCGCCCGCTTCTTCGAGCAGCAGCCGCGCTTCGGCTGGCACCGCGGCATGCTGATCGACGACGCGACGATGCAGGTGTCCTTCCTCAAGGACCTGGTGACACTGCGGAACCCGGCCAGCGAGTTCAGCTTCCTCTGCTACCTGCAGAGCAAGGGCCGGCTGATCGACTTCATCAACCACAAGAACCTCTTCCCGCTGCGGGTGGAGTTCCACGACTACTTCGAGTGGGCCGCCGCCAAGGTCGACGACCAGGTCTCCTACGGCCACGAGGTGGTCGGCGTCGCACCCGTCGAGCGGGACGGAGCCGTCGACCACCTCGAAGTGACGGTCCGTTCGGGCCAGGGACTGGAGGTGCACCGGGCGCGCAACCTCGTGATCGGCACCGGTCTGCGCCCCCTGATGCCGGAGGGCGTGGAGCGCGGCGACCGGGTCTGGCACAACTCCGAACTGCTGGCGCGCGTCGACGCGTTGGAGGGCACCTCGCCCTCCCGGTTCGTGGTCGTCGGCGCCGGTCAGAGCGCCGCCGAGAACGTCGCCTACCTGCACCGCCGCTTCCCCGGGGCCGAGGTGTGCGCGGTCTTCGCCCGCTACGGCTACAGTCCCGCCGACGACAGCGGCTTCGCCAACCGGATCTTCGACCCGGCGGCCGTGGACGACTACTTCGCCGCGCCCGGCAGCGTCAAACGCCGGCTGATGGACTACCACGGCAACACCAACTACTCCGTGGTGGACATCGACCTGATCGACGACCTGTACCGGCAGATGTACCGGGAGAAGGTCCTCGGCACCGAGCGGCTGCGCTTCCTCAACGTCTCCCGGCTCACCGACGTCAAGGAGACCTCCGACCGGGTCCGGGCCACCGTGACCTCGCTGGTCACCGGCGAGGAGACGCTCCTCGACGCGGACGTCGTGGTCTTCGCCACCGGCTACCTCCCGGCCGACCCGCTCGGGCTGCTCGGCGAGGTCGCGGACCGCTGCCTGCGCGACGACGAGGGCCTGGTGCGCGTCGAGCGCGACTACCGCGTCGCCACCCACCCCGCACTGCGCTGCGGCATCTATCTCCAGGGCGGTACGGAGCACACGCACGGCATCACGTCGTCGCTGCTCTCCAACACCGCGATCAGGGTGGGCGAGATCCTGGAGTCGTTGGTCGACCGGAGTCTGAAGTCCGCCTCCGACGAGGCCCGGACCATCGCCGACGGAGCCGACGGCAGCGCGCGTTAGTGTACGTCGCCATGACCACGACTGCGGTTGAGCGCCCCGCGCCCGGGGCCACAACGGAGGCCCGTCGCAGACGGGTCGCGGGTTTGGGTGTACTCGCGGTGCTTCTGGTGATCGCGGCGGCGGCCTCGTTGGCCGTCGGCGCGCGGGCGTTGACCCCCGCCGAGGTCTGGCACGGATTGACGGCCGCGCCCGAGGCCGACCAGCGGCTCACCGAGATCAGGCTCATCGTGCGGACCGTGCGGGTGCCCCGCACGGTGCTCGCGGTCGTGGCGGGCATCGCCCTCGGGGCCGGCGGGGCGCTGATCCAGGGGTACACCCGCAACCCGATCGCCGACACCGGGCTGCTGGGGATCAACGCCGGCGCCTCGTTCGCCGTGGTGTCGGGGATCGCCCTGCTCGGCCTGACCGACCCGTTCCTGTACGTCTGGCTCGCGTTCCTCGGTGCCGCGCTCGCCGGTGCCGTCGTGTTCGGGCTGTCGAGCGTGGGCCGTGGGGCGGGCAACCCGCTGACGCTCGCCCTGGCAGGCCAGGGGATCGCGGTTTTCCTCGCGGCGATGACCACGGCGGTCTCGCTGACGGACAAGGCCTCACTGAACGCGCTGCGGTTCTGGAACGCGGGCTCGCCGGCCGGCGTCGGGTTCGACGTCATCGGGCCGGTGTCCGCGTTCATCGCCGCCGGGCTGCTGCTGGCGCTCACGACGCTGCCCGCCGTCAACCTCCTCAACCTCGGTGAGGACGTGGCGCGCGGGCTCGGGGTGAACGTCGCGCGCAGCCGGACGGTCGGCATCGTCGCCATCACCCTGCTGGCGGGCGCGGCGACCGCGGCCTGCGGCCCCATCGCCTTCCTCGGGCTCATGGTGGCCCATGTGGCGCGGTACCTGACCGGGCCGGACTACCGCTGGCTGGTGCCGTACGCCGGTCTGCTCGGCGCCGTCGTGCTGCTGGTCTGCGACATCGTGGGGCGCCTGGTGGTGCGGCCGGGGGAGCTGGACGCCGGGGTCGTGGTCTCGCTGCTCGGGGCGCCGTTCTTCGCCGTGCTGGTGTGGCGCGGGAAGTTCAAGAACACGTGAGCGGGGCGGATGTGAAGGGGAACGGGGCGGACGTGCGGCCGGACGCGGCGGACGGGAGCGCGTCGGTGGCGCCCGGAGTACGGCTCGGCGGTGTGTCGTTCGTGTGGCGGCCCTGGACCGCCGGCGTCACGCTGCTGCTGGCGGCGGCGGCCTTCCTGGTGTTCTGCCTGTCCATCGGCGTCGGGGACTTCCCCATCGAGCTGCCCCGGGTCCTCGCCACGCTCCTCGGCAGGGGCGAGCACGTCGACGAGTTCGTCATCCTGGACCTGCGGATGCCCCGCGCGCTGGCCGGACTCGTCGTCGGCATCGCGCTCGGAGTGTCCGGCGCCCTCACCCAGTCCATCGCGCGCAACCCGCTGGCCAGCCCGGACGTCCTCGGCATCACCAGCGGCGCGGGCGCCGTCGCGGTATTTCTGGTGACGGTGTCGGGCGGTGCGGCGACGGCCGTCGCCGACTCCGTGGGCCTGTCGGCGGCGGCACTCGCCGGCGGGCTCGGGACCGGCCTGCTGGTGTACTTCCTGGCGTGGCGCCGCGGGATCGACGGCTTCCGGCTCATCCTCATCGGCATCTCGGTGACCGCCGTCATGCAGGCGATCACGGCCTGGCTGCTCGTCACCGCCGACATCAGGGACGTGGCCCGCGCCCAGGCGTGGCTGGTGGGTTCGCTGGACAACCGGTCCTGGGACGAGGTGCGGGTGGCGCTCTGGTGCACACTCGCCCTCCTGGCCGTCGTGTCGTGCGCCGCCTTCCAGTTCAAGCCGATGCACTTCGGTGACGAGATCGCCGCGGGCCTCGGCGTCCGCTACGCCGCCGTGCGCGCGGTCCTGCTGCTGTGCGCGGTGCTGCTGGCCGGCGTGGCCGTGAGCGCGGCCGGACCGGTGCCGTTCGTGGCCCTGGTGGCGCCTCAGGTGGCGATGCGGCTGGCGAGGTGCCCGACGCCGCCGCTGGTGGCCTCCGGCATGGTGGGGGCCCTGCTGCTGACCGGATCGGACCTGGTCGCGCGCACGGCACTACCGGTCTCGCTGCCCGTCGGTGTGGTCACCGCGGCGATCGGCGGGCCCTTCCTCGTCTACCTGCTGGTGCGAGCGAACCGCCGATAGCTGGTACAAACTAAGGCGAGCCTAATCGAGGGGGGTCTTGTGGCCGTTGAGTCCATCACCGGGGCCGGGACGGCAGTCGACGGCACCACACGGCTGGCCGCCAGGGGAGTGGCGGTCGGCTACGGGGCCCGGCCGGTCATCGACGGGCTCGACGTGGCGATCCCGCCCGGAGTGATCACCACGATCATCGGCCCCAACGGCTGCGGCAAGTCGACCCTGCTGCGGACCCTGTCCCGGCTGCTGAAGCCGAGCAGCGGCACCGTCGTGCTGGACGGCGAGGACATCGCGGGGCTCAGGACCCGGGACGTCGCCAAGAAGCTGGGACTGCTGCCGCAGGCACCGGTCGCGCCGGAGGGTCTGACGGTGTCCGACCTGGTCGCCAGGGGCCGCCACCCGCACCAGAGCTGGCTCCGGCAGTGGTCGTCGGACGACGCGGCCGTGGTGGGCCGCGCGCTGGCCATGACCGGGGTGTCCGACCTCGCGGACCGTCCGGTCGACTCGCTGTCCGGCGGACAGCGCCAGCGCGTCTGGATCTCCATGACCCTGGCCCAGGGCACCGACCTGCTGCTCCTTGACGAGCCGACCACCTACCTGGACCTGGCGCACGCGATCGACGTGCTCGATCTGGTGGACGACCTGCACGAGTCCGGGTGCACGGTGGTCATGGTGCTGCACGACCTCAACCTCGCCACCCGTTACAGCGACAACCTCGTCGTGATGCGGGACGGGGCGATCCTGGCGCAGGGGCATCCGCGCGAGGTGATCACCGCCGAGCTGCTGCACCAGGCCTTCGGGCTGCGCGCCAAGGTGATCGACGACCCCGTGGGGGACCGGCCCCTGATCGTGCCCATCGGACGCGCCCACGTGGAACTCGACCGCGTTTCCACAGAGTTGTCGTAGTGAGGGTAGGCTAACCTCACTCGGGCGCGATAAGGTTTGCTGCCCTCAGAACGGGGCGAAGTGGACGGCGCGACAGCAAGGGATCTCCGGATGCTCCTCAGAACGACGCGTATGACGCCCTGGCGACGACTGGCGGCGGCACTGTCCGCCGCCGCGCTCGGCGTCGGCCTCCTCGCGGGGTGCGGTTCCGACTCGGACGACCCGGCGGACAGCGCGGGCGGCGACAACTCGACCGCCGGCGCCGGCGCGTTCCCCGTCACCGTGGAGCACGCGTTCGGCACCACGAAGGTCGCCAAGGCACCCGAGCGGGTCGTCACCGTCGGCTACACGGACGACCAGACCGTCCTGGCCTTCGGCATCAAGCCCGTCGGCATGGTCGACCAGTACCCGAACCCGGCCGGTCAGAGCCCCGACATCAACACCCAGTGGCCGTGGGTGAAGGAGAAGTGGGGCGACACCAAGCCCGAGGTCATCATGAAGAACGGTGACACCGGCCCCAACTTCGAGAAGATCGCCGCACTGCGCCCCGACCTGATCATCGCGGTGTACTCCGAGGTCGACCAGGCCGCCTACGACAAGCTCTCCAAGATCGCGCCGACCGTGGGACGTACCAAGGCGGAGAAGGAGCCGTTCAGCGCTCCGTGGCAGGACAACGCCCTGCACATCGCCAAGGCCCTCGGCAAGGCCGAGGAGGGCGAGAAGATGGTGGCCGACATCCAGGGCAAGCTCGACGCGGCCAAGAAGGCGCACCCCGAGTTCGCGGACCAGACCGCCGTCGCACTCTCCTGGTACAAGGACTCGGTGGCCCCGTTCACCTCCACCGACGTGCGCGGACGGCTGGTGACGGGCATCGGCTTCAAGTACCAGACCAAGATCGACGAGGTCGCCGGCGGCGACTTCTACACCACGCTCTCGCCCGAACGCGTCGACCTGGTCGACGTCGACCGCATCTTCGTCATCAACGACAAGGCGGACCAGGACGCGTTGAAGAAGTTCAAGCTCTTCACCAACCTCGACGCCGTGAAGAACGGCAAGGTGTCCTACCTGCTGGACAGCGAGGGCCCGGCGGTCGGCGCGGCCATCTCCCAGGGCACCCTGCTGTCGATGCCGTACGCGGTCGACGAACTCGTCAAGTCGGTCGGGTAGGTGTGACCAGCACAGACACCCGGGTCGCCCCGGCCGTCCTGCGTACGGCGACCGGACGCGAAGCCACCCGCTGGGTCGGGGCGCACTGCCGTGAGGTGCCGTGGCTGACCCTCGCCACGGCACTCACCACGGTGGCCGGAGCGGCGCTCCAGGTACTCCCCGTGCTCCTGCTCGGCCAGGTCGTCGACGCGGTCGTCGGCGGCGAGTCGCGGTCGGTCCTGGTCACGATCGGCGCCGTGATGGTGGCGGCCGCGCGGCGGGGGGCGGGCGCCCCCCCGGGGGGGTGGGTCCTGATTGGGCGGGGGGGCGCGCGCCCCCGCGCGCCGGCGGGGGGGGGGCGCGGGCGGGGGGGGGGGGGGGGGCCGGCGGGGGGGGGGGGGGGGGGGGGCCCCGGCCCGCCCCCCCCCCCCCCCCCCACCGCGGTGTCGACGTACCTGATCGGGCGGCTCGGCGCCGACCTGCTCGCGCGGCTGCGGGAGGGCGCCGTCCGCGCGGTGCTGGGGATGCCCAGCACCCGTGTCGAGCAGGTCGGCCGCGGCGACGTGCTGTCCCGCGTCGGCGACGACGTGGCCGTCCTCTCCAAGGGCATCCGTACGGCCGTCCCCACGGTCTTCTCGGCGGGGGTGCTGGTCGTCATCGCCACGGCCGGCATGTTCGGCCTGGACTGGCGGCTCGGTCTCGCGGGCGCCGGCGCGCTGCCCGCGTACGCGCTGGCCCTGCGCTGGTACCTCCCGCGCTCCGCCCCGCTCTACCAGCGGCAGCGGGTGGCCCAGGCCGACCGCGCCCAGGCCCTGATCAGCGGTCTCAACGGGATCGACACGGTACGGGCGTACCGGCTGGAAGACAGCTTCCGCGAGCAGGTCGGCCGTGAGTCCTGGCGGGTGCGCGACCTCGGTATCGAGGTGTTCCGGTTCTTCGGACGGTTCGTCGGCCGGGAGAACCGCGCCGAGTTCATCGGCCTGACCCTCATCCTCGTGGTGGGGTACGCCCTGCTGGAGGCCGACGCCGCCACGCTCGGCGAGGTGTCGGCGGCCCCGCTGCTCTTCCACCGGCTGTTCACGCCGCTGGGCGCCATCATGTTCACCTTCGACGAGGCGCAGAAGTCGGGCGCGAGCCTGACCCGCCTGGTCGGCGTGCTGGGCGAGGACGCGGAGGACCGCCTGGTGGGCGACGCCTCCGTCGGGCCCGCGGCGGCCGGGGCCTACCCGGTGCGGGTGGAGGGGCTGACGTTCACCTACCCGGGTGCCGAGGAGCCGGTCCTCAAGGACGTCGACCTGACGATCCCCGCCGGTGGTTCGCTCGCCCTGGTCGGCGCCACGGGCGCCGGCAAGACGACGCTGGCCGCGCTGATCGCGGGCATCGGGACACCGCAGGCGGGGTCGGTGCGCGTCGGGCCGACCGACCTGGCCGGACTGGACGAGGCCGGAGCGCGGTCGCTGGTGACCATCCTCACCCAGGAGACACACGTGTTCTCCGGTCCGCTCGCCGACGACCTGCGGCTGGCCGCACCAGAGGCCACCGACGCCGAACTCACCGACGCCCTGCGGACGGTGGGCGCCCACACGTGGGTCGACGCCCTGCCCGACGGACTGGACACCCTGGTGGGCGAGGGCGGCGAGCGGCTCGACGTGACCACGGTCGCCCAGGTCGCCCTCGCCCGGCTGGTGTTGAGCCGCTCACCCGTGGTGGTACTGGACGAGTCCACGGCGGAGGCGGGCAGCGAGGGCGCCGCCGAACTGGAACGTGCCGTGCTCGCCGCGTGCGCCGGCCGGACCACGCTGTTCGTGGCGCACCGGCTCACCCAGGCGATGGCGGCGGACCGTATCGCCGTCCTGGACGCCGGGCGGGTGGTGGAAGAGGGGACGCACGAGGAGTTGGTGGCGCTGGGCGGCCGGTACGCCCGGCTGTGGCAGGCGTGGCGAGAGGGTAGTTAGACAAGGGTGGTTAGGCAAGCCTTAGTTAGGCTAGCCTGCCTTCATTCCTTGGAAGGGCGTTGAGTCTTCGATGATGGAACCGACCGCTCGTCTCGTACTGCTTTCTCCCAGGCACCTGACCGACATCCGCAGGCGCACCGGGGACTTCTCCGACCGGACCGTCGCCGCGGCGTGCGCCATCGGGCTGTCGTACTGGGCGGCGGGCCGGAGCCCCGCCGGACTCGACCTCACCGCGGGCACCCTCTTCGGCGACGTGCTCGGCTGGGTCGCCAACGGAGGGGCGACGCCCGGCGGTTGGGTGGTCGGGGCGGACGGCCGGACCATCACCCTCCCGGACGGCGTCGTGCCGGACGACGCGCAGCTCGCGCTCGACGACCTGGCCGACTTCCCGGACCGGCCCCTCGGCACCATCGGCCCCTCCGGTCCGGCGGCCCGGCTGGCGAGCCTGGCCGCGTGGAACGACACCGACGTCGACCGGGCGCGTCCCACGCTCGTGGAGATGTTCCTCATGCAGGCGCGCACCAGACCGGACGCGGTCGCCGTGGTCGACGAGCATGGCTCACTGACCTACCGTCAGACGGCCGCGATGTCGGCCCAGCTGGCCCACCGGCTGACCGAACGCGGGCTGACCGCGGAAGCCGCCGTCGGCATCTCCCTGGAGCGCTCCGCCGACATGGTCGTCGGACTGCTCGGCGTGCTCCGGGCGGGCTGCGCGTTCGTACCGCTCGATCCGCACTGGCCGGCCGAGCGCCGGGCCGTCGTCATCGAGGACGCCGGGGTCGTCGTGCAGCTCAACGCCACCGGCGAACACGCCCCGGACGAACCGGAGGCCCTGGCCGTCGACCTCGGCGACTGGAGGTATGGGACCCATCCCGCCGAGGCGCCGGAGACCGCCGTCCGGGGCGACGCCCTCGCCTACGTCATCTTCACCTCCGGGTCGACCGGACGGCCCAAGGGCGCCATGATCCGCCACGAGGCGATCAGCGAACGGCTGCTGTGGCAGGCCCAGGACATTCTGGGCTTCGGCCCCGACGACGTGTCGCTGTTCAAGGCGCCGCTGTCCTTCGACATCTCCGTCAACGAGATCTTCCTGCCCCTGGTCCGCGGTGGCCGGCTCGTGGTCCTGCGCCCGGGCGGCGAACGCGACCCCCACCACCTGCTCGGCGTCATCGCCGAACAGCGCGTCACCTTCACCTACCTCGTGTCGTCCATGCTGGACGTCCTGCTGGAGATGGCGGGCGACTCCGGGCGACTCGACAGCCTGCGGCACGTGTGGTGCGGGGGCGAGGTGCTGACACCCGAACTGTACGAACGCTTCCGCACCCGGCTCGACATCCCCCTCTACCACGGCTACGGCCCGGCGGAGACGACCATCGGCGTCTCCCACGTCGTCTACCGGGGCGCGGCGGAACGCCTGTCGACGTCCATCGGAAAGGCCAACCCCAACACCCAGCTGTACGTCCTGGACGACGAACTGCGCCCGGTCCCGGTCGGCGTCGGCGGCGAACTGTACGTCGGCGGCTTCCTCCTGGGGCGCGGATACGTGGGCGCGCCCGGCCTGACCGCCTCCCGGTTCGTGGCCAACCCCTTCGCGGCCGACGGGTCCAGGCTCTACCGGACCGGAGACCTCGCGCGCTTCGCCCCCGACGGCTCGCTGGACTTCCTCGGCCGCGCCGACAACCAGGTCAAGATCCGCGGCATGCGCCTGGAGATCGAGGACGTCGAGATCGGCCTCGCGGAACACCCCGGGGTGCGCCACACCTGCGTCGTCGCGAAGAAGAACGCCGCGGGCGGCACCTACCTCGTGGGCTACGTCATCCCCGCCGCCGGCCACGAGGACCTGCGCGCCGACGACGTCAAGGCGTGGGCCGGCGCGCACATGGTGGAGTACATGGTGCCCACCCACGTCGTCGTGACGACCGAGTTCCCGCTCACCGCCAACGGCAAGATCGACCGGCACGCGCTGCCGGAGCCCGCGACCGCCGCTCCCGCCTTCGTACCGCCCACCACCGGGAACGATCCCCCCGTGTGCGCCGCGGGGCCGGGCCCCCTGCGAGAGGTCGAGGTCGGCGTCGACCAGGACTTCTTCCAGCTCGGCGGGGACAGTATCCTGGCGATCTCACTGCTCGGCGCGCTGCGTGAGGCGGGGCTCTATGTCACGGCCCGGCAGATCTTCACCCACAGCACCGTGGGCGCGCTGGCCGCCGTGGCGAGCCGCGAGGACACCACGGCCGTGGACCACCGCGACGTCCCGACCGGCACCGTCGTGGGATCCCCCGTCGTGCAGTGGCTCGGCGAGACCACCGACGCCATCGACGGCTTCGTACAGTCGGTCGTGCTGAACACCCCGGCCGACCTCGGCGCGGACGCCCTCGACGCGATCCTCACCGCCGTGACCGGCCGACACCCCATGCTCCACGCCCGGCTGGTGCGCGGTGACCGCTGGAGCTTCGACATCCCCGACGCGGCCTCGGCCGCGGCCGTCTGGCAGGACAGCGACCGGCCCCTCGACGCGTGCGTCACCCTCGCCACCGAGGCACTGCACCCCGAGGTCGGCGTCATGCTGAGCGCCGTCTGGCGGCGCGCGGCACGGCAGTTGGTCGTGGTCGTCCACCACGTCGTGATCGACGGTGTGTCCTGGCGGGTGCTCATGGAGGACCTGGCCACGGCCTGGCGGCACATCTCCTCGGGCGCACCCGTCGAACTGCCCCCCGAGGGGACGTCGTTCAGGCGCTGGACCCAGCTGCTGGAGCGCGCCGCCTTCGACGCCGACAGCGCCCCCTTCCGGCGCCCGCTGCCGGGCCCGGACGAACCCGTGGGCCGCCGCGCCCTGGCCGCGACCGACACCGTGGCGAGGGAGAGGGTACGGACCGTCCCGCTCGGCGCCGAGGCGACGGCCGCGGTCCTCGGCGAGACACCCGCCAGATTCCACGCGGGCGTCAACGACGTCCTGCTGACCGCACTCGCCGTCGCCCTCGCCCGGTGGCGCCGCGACCTCGGCCAGGACCAGACCTTCGCGCACATCGAGCTGGAGGGCCACGGCCGCGAGGGCCGCTTCGTCGCCCCGTCCGCCGGCTTCGAGCCCGAACTCTCCCGGACCGTCGGCTGGTTCACCACCCTCTTCCCGGTCACCGTGGACCCCGGCACCGCCCCCGACCTCACCGCACCCGGCTACCTGGCCACCGCGCTCAAGGCGGTGAAGGAAGACCTCGCGCGCGTACCCGACAACGGCGTCTCCTACGGCACCCTCCGCCACCTGGCCGGAGTCTCCTTCGACGCACCGGCCCCCCAGGTGCTCTTCAACTACCTCGGCCGCTTCGAAGCCGGGAGCTCTGGCGACTGGCAACTCGCGTGCAACACAGAACAGTTGGGCGAGAAGCGCGACCCACGCATGCGCCTGCCGCGCGCCCTGGAGTTCAACGCCGTCACCGAACCCGGCACGGGCGGCGAGTACCAGCTCGTCACCACCGTCTCCTGGCCCGACGGGATGTTCACCGACGAGGACATCACTACACTCGGCGGCTACTACCTGGCCGCCCTGAACGGACTGGCCGCACTCGACCGGGGCGGCCACACACCCAGCGACTTCCGACCACTGGCCCTCACCCAGGCCGACGTCGACGCCCTGGACGGCCCCGCGCTGCGGGACATCCTCCCGCTGACCCCCTTGCAGGAGGGTTTGTACTTCCACTCGGTCTACGACGACGACGCGACCGGCAGCTACGTCGAACAGCAACTGCTGACCCTGGACGGCGAGGTCGACACCGACCGGCTCGCCGCGGCGGCCACCCGCCTGCTCACCCTCTACCCGAACCTGACCGCGCGGTTCGTGGCCCTGGACGACGGCCGGGTGGTCTCCGTCCTGGAGAGCGGCGTCCAGGCGCCCTTCACCGTGCTGGACCGTCCCGGTATCACCGACGACCAGATCCGCGAGTACGCCGAGCGGGACCGCCGTGCCGGGTTCGACCTGGCCACCGGACCGCTGATGCGGTACACCCTCGTCCGCACGGGAGACCGTCGGCACGTCCTGGTACAGACGGTGCACCACATCATCGCCGACGGCTGGTCCGTGCCGCCCATGCTGCGCACCCTCCTCGCCGAGTACCACGCGCCGGGCACCGTCCACCCGCTCGGCGGCTTCCCCGACCACGTGCGCCGCCTCGCCGCACGCGACGACGAGGAGAGCGACCGGGTCTGGCGCGAGCAGCTCGCTGGACTGCCCGGCCCCTCGCTGGTCGCCGAGGGACACACCCCCTCCGGCCGGTTCGCGGACACCGCCGTGGTGCCGGAGACCGACATCGAGGCCGCCGCCCGCGCGGCCGGCGTGCCGCTCAGCGTCGCCGTGCACGGCGCCTGGGCGCTGACCCTGGGCGGCATCCTGGGCCGCGACGACGTCGTGTTCGGCTCGACGGTCTCCGGGCGCGACTCCGACGTGCCCGGCATCGAGGACATGGTCGGCCTCTTCATCAACACCATCCCCCTGCGCGCCCGGTGGACCGCCACCACGACCGCACACGACCTGCTCGCCGCGGTCAGGGCACACCAGAGCGCGGTCCTGCCGCACCAGCACGTCCCGCTCGCCGGGATCACCCGGCGGACCGGCACCGGCCCCCTCTTCGACACCCTCTTGGTGTTCGACGTCGCGACCGACACCGCAGACCTGCGGAGACCCGGCGACACGCTGGTCATCACCGACATCGTGAACGAGGGCGCCCCGCACTACCCCCTGACGCTGGTGGTGGAACGCACCCCCGACGGCCGCCCGCGCTTCAACCTCATCCACGACGGTGAGCTGCTGCGCGAACCCCGGGCCCGACGCATCCTGCACACCTTCACCCGCACCCTCACCGGCCTGCTCACCCGCCCGGACACCCCGGTCGGCCACCTCGCCACGGACGAGTCCCCGCGCCTCGAACCGGTCCCGCCGGCCACCCTGGGCGGGCTCTTCGACGCCGCCGCACGCCGCGACCCCGCCGCCACCGCCGTCACCCAGTGCGCCCTCGACGGCACCACCCGGTCCCTGACCTACGGCGAACTGGCGCACGCCAAGGACGACCTCGCCGCCGTCCTGCGCGCGGCCGGCGTGGGACCGGGCGGGCGCGTCGCCGTCGCCGTCCCGCGCTCAGTCGAGCAGGTCGTCGCGCTGGTCGCGGTGGTCGGCGCGGGCGGAGCCTACGTGCCGCTGGACCCGGCCTACCCGGACGAGCGACTGGAGTACGTCCTGGCCGACGCCGCGCCGCAGGTCGTCCTCGTGGCCCCCGATCAGCGCGACCGCTTCACCCGGCTGCTGGACCGCGCGGGCGTTCCGGCCCGAGTGCTCGTGCAGGGGGAGGAAACGACGCCGGCCGCCACCGATCCGGGTCCCGAGGCCGACGGGCGCGACCCCGCCTACGTCATCTACACGTCCGGCTCGACGGGCCGGCCCAAGGGCGTCGTCGTCCCGCACGCCGCCGTGGTGACCCTGCTCGCCCACACGCGGCCCGACATGGAGTTCGGCCCGCACGACGTGTGGGTCCAGTTCCACTCCTTCTCCTTCGACTTCGCGGTCTGGGAACTGTGGGGCGCGCTGACCCACGGCGCCGAACTGCTGGTACCCGACTACGCGCTGACCCGGTCCCCGGTCGACTTCCACCGGCTGGTCCGCGAGCGCGGGGTGACCGTGCTCAACCAGACGCCGTCGGCGTTCCACCAATTCGCCGAGGCCGACCGGCACGCCGGCGGCCCGCTCCCCGCACTGCGCCGGATCATCTTCGGCGGCGAGCCGCTGGACCTCGGACGGCTGCGCGGCTGGGTCGAGCGGCACGGCACCGCCTCGCCCGAGCTGGTCAACATGTACGGCATCACCGAGACCACCGTCCACGTCACCCACCGGGTCCTGACCGACGGGGACTTCGGCCCCGGCGATGACGTGAGCCCCATCGGCGGCCCGATCCCCGGCCTGGTCACCCACCTGCTGGACGACCGGCTCCGGCCGGTGCCGCCCGGACGGGTGGGCGCCATCTACGTCGCCGGCGACCAGGTGTCGCTGGGCTATCTGGGCCGGCCGGGGCTCACCGCCGGCCGGTTCGTGGCCAACCCGTTCGCCGGTGACGGCTCCCGCATGTACCACACGGGCGACCTCGCCCGCCGCACCCTCGACGGCGAGCTGGAGTTCGCGGGCCGCGCCGACGACCAGGTGCAGCTCAAGGGGTTCCGCATCGAGCCCGGCGAGGTGGAGTCCGCGCTCCGGGACCTCGACGGGGTGGTGGACGCGGCCGTCACGGTGGCGGACACCGGCGACCACCTGGTGGCACACGTCGTGGGCCGGGTGCCCGACGACCTCACCGCCCTCCTGTCGGCGAAGCTGCCCGCGCACATGGTGCCGGGCCGGGTACTGCCCGTGGACGCGCTCCCGCTGACGGTCAACGGCAAACTGGACCGCGGAGCCCTGACCGCGCGCGCCGCGGCGGCGTACCGGGACGCGGCTGTGGTGGAGGGCACGACCAGCACTCTCATGCCCGCGGACCCCGCAGACTTGCCGGGTACCGACGCCCTCGCCCCACTCGTCGGCATCTTCACCGAGGCGCTGCCCGGCGCGGCCGTGGACGCCGACAGCGACTTCTTCACCGCCGGCGGCGACAGCATCGTCGCCATCACCGTGATCAACCGCGCCAGGGCGCTCGGCCTGCCGATCACACCGCGCGACGTGTTCCTGCTGAGGACACCGCGCGCCCTGGCCGACCACCTCGGCACCACCGGCGCCCCGCGCACCGAGACCCCCGCACCCACCCGCCGCGAGGACGGCCCGCTGCCCCCCACGCCGATCATCCTGCGCCGACGCCAACTGGGCGGCCCGCTCGCTCGGTTCGCCCAGGCCAGGACGCTCACCGCCCCCGAGGAAGCCGGACTCGCCGACGTGCGCCGCGCCGCCCAGACCGTCGTGAGCGCGCACCCGGCGCTCCGGCTGCGCCTGCGCGTCCGGCACGGCGTGTGGTCCCTGGGCACGGAGCCCGACCGCGAGGTGACGGTCGTCCCGGCGGACGGGACCGACGCGAGCGCCGCCGCCGACCGGGCCGCCGGCCGGCTCGACCCCGAGTCCGGCGAGGTCGTCGCGTTCTCCTGGCTGGAGACGAGCCGCACCCTCGTCGTCGTCGTGCACCACCTCGCCGTCGACGCGGTGTCCTGGCTGATCCTGCTGGACGACCTGGCCGACGCGCTGCGCGGGACGCCCCTGTCGCCGCCGACCACCTCCTACGCCGAGTACGCCGAAGCACTGACGCACCGGACCGCCACCGACGTCGACGACCTGGACCACTGGCTCACCACACTCGCGGCCCCCACGCCCCTGCCCCCGGCCGAAGGGCTGCGCGAGACCACGGCCGTTCTCCCGCCCGACGTGAGCGAACGCCTGACGCGCACCGCGCCCGCCGCACTCCGCCTCGGTCTCACCGAGCTGCTGTGCGGCGCGCTGCGCACCGCACTCACCCACGTCCAGGCGTCGCCCACCGACCTCGCGATCGACCTGGAGCGGCACGGCCGCGTCCCGGCCCTCGCCCACCACGACTACACCCGCACCGTCGGCTGGTTCACCGCCATCGCCCCGGTACGGCTCACCCCGCACACCGACCCCGTCGCCGCCGCCCACGAGATCACCGAACGGCAGCCGGACGAGGACGCGCACGCCGCCTACGGCCGGCTCAGGTACCTCAACCCGCAGACCGCCCCGCTGCTCGACACCCACCCCCAGGTGCTCTTCAACTACCTGGGCCGTGGCGGTGAATCCCAGGCGCCGCGCCTGACCGGCGAGGACGGTCGCAGCCCGTACGCCGTCGAGGTGAACGCGTGGACCGACGCGGAAACCGGCGCCCTGCACGCGGACTTCACCCTCGCCGCGGGCGTCCCCGAAGCGATCACCGGGCACTGGCTCGCGGCCCTCCAGCACATCGCCGAGGCCGCCGGGACCGCCGAGCGCACGGCGCCGGTCACCCCCCTCCAGCGGGGCCTGTTCTTCCAGGCCCAGATGGCCGGCTCGGCCGGGCACTACGTCGCCCAGAGCTACTTCACCTTCGAACGGCGCCTGAACACCGACGCGTTGGCCGACGCCATGGCCTTCCTGATCGCCCGGCACCCGGTCGTCGGCGCGGGCTTCACCACGGACGACGACGGCAACCCCGTCCAGGTCCTCGCCGCCGGCCGGCGGGTCGGCGTCCGCACCGTCGAGGCGGCCACGGACGCGGAGGTCGAAGCCCTGCGGCTGACCGACCGCGACACAGGGTTCGACCCGGGTGAACCACCGCTGATCCGGCTGACCGTGGTGCGCCTGCCCGACGACCGCGACGGCCTGCTGCTCAGCTACCACCTGCTGCTCTGGGACGGCTGGTCGCGCGAGATCGTGCTGCGGGACCTCTTCGACGCCTACCAGGCCGTCCTCGACGGCGCGCCGCCCGTCGCGGTCCCGGCGACGCCCGGCTTCGAGGACCACGTGCGGGCGCTCGCCGCCAAGGACCCCGCCGTCTCCGAGCGCTTCTGGGCGGACCACCTGGCCGGGCTCCCCGGCCCGACCCTGCTGGCCGGACCGGCCCCGACCCTCTCGGACGACCTGCCGCGCGCACTCGTCCACACACTGGGCGCCGAACAGTCCGAACTGCTGCGGGAAGCCGCCAGAACACACGGGGTCACCCTGAACTCCGTCCTCACCGGAGCGTTCGGCCTGCTCCTCGCCGCCCGGACCGGCCGCACCGACGCCGTGTTCGGCGTGACCGTCTCCGGCCGCGACGGCGAGGGACTGGCCGACATCGTGGGCGTGCTGCTCAACACCGTGCCCGCGTGGACCCGGGCCCGGCCGCACGACACGCTCCGCGACTACCTCACCGCGGTCCAGGCGGCCAGGGTCGAGGCCATGGAGCACGAACACCTCGGGCTCGGCGAGATCCAGCGGGCCGGCGGCCACGACACCCTCTTCGACAACCTGTTCGTGCTCCAGAACTTTCTGGACATGGACGCCTTCGCCGAGATGAACGCCCGGCACGGCATCACCTCCGTACGCGCCGACGACTCCACCCACTACCCGTTCACCTGGGTCGTCACCCCCGGCGACCGGCTCACCGTCAAACTGGAGTACCGCGACCACGACACCGCGAACGCCCGGGGCCTGCTCGACGACTACCTGCGCGTCCTGGACGACCTGGCCCGGTCAACGGGCCCGGTGGGCGCGCTGCGCGGCCTGGGCCCCGAGCCCCGGCCCGTCGAACGGACCGACGTCGGCACCGACACCGTCGTCGACCGGTTCGACCGGGCGGCAGACCACGACCCGCAGCGGGTGGCGCTCGTCGCCGACGGCTCCACCATGACCTTCGCGGAACTCCGCGACCGCAGCCGCGCGGTGGCGGGCGTGCTCGCCCGGCGCGGCATCGGACCCGAGACGACCGTGGCGATCGCGGTCCCGCGCTCGCTCGACTCCATCGTGGCCCTGTTCGCCGTACTGCGCGTCGGCGCCGCCTACGTACCGCTGGAGCTGGACCATCCCGACGAGCGGATCGCCGCGATCGTGGCGGACGCCCGCCCGGACGTCACCCTCACCGTGAGCGCGGTCTCCTCCCGGCTGACCGGCGACCTGATCGAGCTGGACCGCCCGCTGCCCGAGGCCGAGCCGTTTCCGACGTTCGCGCCGGACGATCCGCACCGGCTGCGGCACCCCGCGTACACGATCTACACCTCCGGATCGACCGGGAAGCCCAAGGGCGTGGTGACCGAGTACGCCGGACTGACCAACATGCTCGTCAACCACCAGCGCCGGATCTTCGAACCGGTACTGGCCGAGCACGGCCACCGGACCTTCCGGATCGCCCACACCGTGTCGTTCGCCTTCGACATGTCGTGGGAGGAACTGCTGTGGCTCGCCGACGGCCACGAGGTGCACATCTGCGACGAGGAACTGCGCCGCGACGCACCCCGACTGGTCGAGTACTGCCTCCGGCACGGCATCGACGTCATCAACGTGACCCCGACCTACGCGCAGCAGCTGGTCGCCGAGGGACTGCTCGACGACCCGGCCCGCCGGCCCGCGCTGGTGCTCCTCGGCGGCGAGGCCGTCACCCCGGCCCTGTGGCGGCGGCTCGACGAGACCGAGGGGACCGTGGGCTACAACCTGTACGGGCCCACCGAGTACACCATCAACACCCTCGGCGTCGGCACCTTCGAATGCCAGGACCCGGTCGTCGGGGTCGCCATCGACAACACGGACGTGTACGTCCTGGACCCGTGGCTGCGACCGCTGCCCGACGGCGTCCCGGGCGAGCTGTACGTGGCCGGCATCGGCATCGCGCGCGGCTATCTGGGGCAGCCGGCGCAGACCGCGCACCGCTTCGTCGCCTGCCCGTTCGGCGCCCCCGGCGCACGCATGTACCGCACCGGCGACCTCGTGGTGCGCCGCCCCGACGGCAACCTGATGTACCTGGGCCGCACCGACCAGCAGGTCAAGATCCGCGGCCACCGGGTCGAACTCGGCGAGGTCGAGGCGGTGTTCGCCGCGCACTCGGCGGTGCGGTTCGTCGCCGCGGTCGCCCAGCCCGACCCGCAGGTCGACGGCGCCCACCGGCTGGCCGCCTACCTCGTGCTGGACGGCGCCGGCCTGGCGGCGGTCGCGGCCGAAGTCGGCGCCGGGCTGCCGGACTTCCTGCGCCCCACGCACTACGCCCAGGTCGAGAGCATCCCGCTGACCGTGAACGGAAAGGCCGACACCAAGGCGCTGCCCGAGGCCAAGCCGCTGGGCGCGCTGACCACGGCGGGGGAGCGCGGCCCGGAGACGGAGACCGAGACCACCGTGTGCGAGTTCTTCGCCGAGGCACTGGACCTGGACGACGACGAGGTGAGCGCGGTCAGCGACTTCGTGGCCCTCGGCGGACACTCCATGCTGGCGGTACGGCTGACCGGACTGCTCCGCCGGGAGTACGGTCCAGTGATCACGATCCGCGATCTGTTCACCCTGCGAACCCCGGAAGCGATTGCCCGCCACCTCGATGAAGAATCCTGACAAGCAGCGGACCCGCCAGGGGTCCGACATCCTCCGCACCGCCCTGCGGCGCAACGTCGGCGCCATGGCCTGGGGCACCGTCCTCATGGGTCTCTACCAGGCCGCCGAGACCGCCTTCCCCATCGCGCTCGGGCTGATCGTCGAACACACCATGCGGGACCGGAGCCTTGGCTCGCTCGGTGTCTCCATCGGCGCGCTGGCCGTGATCATCACGACCGTGTCGCTGTCGTGGCGGTTCGGGATGCGCGTCCTGCAGAAGGCCAACACGACCGAGGCGCACCGCTGGCGGGTGCGGGTCGCGGGCCGCGGACTCCAGCCCGTGGCCCAGGACATCGACCTCAAGTCCGGCGAGGTGCTGACCATCGCCACCGAGGACGCCGACCAGACCGCCGACATCATCGAGGTGGTGCCGCTGCTGATCAGCTCGCTGGTCGCGGTGCTGATCGCGGCGGTCGCGCTCGGCCTGGCCGACATCCGGCTCGGCCTGCTGGTCATCGTGGGGACCGCCGCGATCCTGTCGATCCTGAGCGTCATGTCCAGACGGATCGGTTCCAGCACCCGCGAACAGCAGGCCCGGGTGGCCCGGGCGGGCGCCAAGGTCGCCGACCTGATCATCGGGCTCCGTCCGCTGCACGGCTTCGGCGGCAACCACGCCGCGTTCCGGTCGTACCGCAGGGTCAGCACGGAGGCGAAGCACCAGTCCATCACCGTCGCCCGGGTGAACGGCGTCTACGCGGGCACCGCGCTGGGCCTCAACGCGGTGCTCGCCGCCGCGGTGACCCTGACGGCGGGCTGGCTGGCCTTCGCCGGGCGCATCAACATCGGCGAACTCGTCATGGCCGTGGGGCTCGCGCAGTTCATCATGGAGCCGCTCAGGCTGTTCTCGGAGATGCCCAAGTACGTGATGATCGCCCGGGCCTCCGCCGAGCGGATGGCGCTGGTACTGACCGCCCCGCCGGTGACGACACCGGGCACCGGCAGGCCGGCCACGGGCGCGGACCTGGAGGTCGACTGCGTACGGCACGGGACGCTGCGCAAGGTGCGGTTCCGGGTGGGCGCCGGCGAGTTCGTCGCGATCGCCGCCTACCAGCCGCGCGCCGCCGCCGACCTGGCCTCGGTCCTGGCGCTGAACGTCCCGCCCGACGGGTACGACGGGAGCGTGCGGCTCGGCGGACGCGACCTGGCGGACCTCCCGGTCGAGGCGGTACGCGAGCAGCTGCTGGTCAACCCGTACGACGGGGAGATCTTCGCGGGCACCCTCCGTACGAACATCGACCCGTCGGGCACCGGCCGGACGGTCCCCGAGGCGGTCGAGGCGTCGATGCTGACCGACGTCGTCGCCCTGCACCGCGAAGGCCTCGACTACGCCGTCCGCGACCGCGGCGCGAACCTCTCCGGGGGCCAGCGTCAGCGGCTCTCCCTGGCCCGCGCCCTCGCCGCCGACACCGACGTCCTCGTCCTGCGCGACCCGACGACGGCCGTCGACGCGGTCACCGAACAGCTCATCGCCCGCAACGTCGCCAAGCTGCGCCGGGGCCGCACCACCCTGGTGATCACCAGCAGCCCCGCCCTCCTGGACGCCGCCGACCGCGTCCTCGTCCTCGACGAGGGCGTCATCAAGGCCGAGGACACGCACCGCAACCTCCTCGCCACCGACGAGGAGTACCGCCTGGCGGTGACCCGGTGACCCGGTGACCAGGCGCCTCGGTGGTCTCGCACATGCGTCTTCCGACATGTGTCTTCCGATACACCCGTTGCGGATGTTTGCCGTGGCGCGTAGGGGAAAGGGGACCTGTGATCACCGGAGCCGACAATCCGGTGCACAGCGTGCAAAAGTGAGTAGCAAGGAGGTTTCGATGTCCTCGAAGCGACGTCGCAAGAAGAAGGCCCGCCGCAAGAACGGCGCCAACCACGGTAGCCGTCCGCAGAGCTGAGGGCGTCCCGTCGTATCGGGTGGGGGGGGGTCGCCCCCCCCCCCCCCCCGGGGCGGGGGGCGGGGGGGGGGCGTAGCCGGGGGGGGGCCGGTTTGTGTAGTGGGGGGTGACCAAAAAATTGGGCTGGG
>NZ_JBHXNW010000012.1:26036-32372 GCF_042717365.1 Streptomyces sp. NPDC058534 | reverse complement strand
CTTCCATTTTATTCTTTCGCTTTTCTTTTTTTTGTTGTTTGTGTTGTTTTTTTTTTTTTTTTCTTTTTTTGTTTTCAGCTTTGTGTTGTTGGGGCCCCCCCCCCCCCCCCCCCCGACGCGTGTCCGGGGCGCGGGTGAGCGACTTCCCGGTGGGGACGCAGTTTCGAGAAGTGGGTCTACTCCAAGAATGGCGACTGGGTGGGCGGGTTCTGGCCCGGGACGCTCTGGATGGCGTATCTCCACAGCGGCGACGACGACTTCCGCGCCCTGGCTCTCGACTCGGCCCGGGGACTCGCACCGCGCCGGTACGACACCTCCACCCGCGACCTCGGCTTCCGGTTCTACCCGTCGTGGGTCACGGCCTGGCGCCTGACGGGCGACGCCGCCTGGAAGGACGGCGCGATCAGGGCGGCCGACTCCCTCATCCAGCGGTACAACCCCACGCGGCCGCTACATCCGCGCGTGGGGCGCCCTGTCCGACCCCGGAAACGCGGGCCGGGTCATCATCGACACCATGATGAGCCTCGACCTGCTGGCCTTCGCGAGCCGGGAGACGGGGGACGGGAAGTACCTGGACATCGCCACCGAGCACGCCAGGACCACGCAGCGGGTGTTCCCCCGCCCCGCGGATCGACCCCGCACGTCTACGACTTCGGCCCGGACAGCGGGGCGGCCGTCGGCCCCGGCACCGTGCAGGGTTACAGCCCACGTCGTGCTGGGCGCGCGGCCAGGCACGGGGTGGCTACGGCTTCACGACGATGTACCGCAGGACCGGCGACCGCGGCTTCCTGACCACCGCCCGCGGGCTGGCCGACGTCGCGACGGGCGCCCTGACCGAGGACCACGTCCCCGTGTGGGACTACCGGGCGCCGCAGCAGCCGTACGACGTCAAGGACGCCTCGGCCGGTGCGGTCATGGCCTGCGGTCTGCTCGACCTCGCCGCGGCCACCGGGAGGCGGGAGCACCGCGAGACGGCCCTGCGGCTGCTCACCGCGCCGGCCCGGACGTGTCTCACGCGCCGGTCGACGCGGGCGGAGGCGGTGGTCGCCCGCTGCACGCGTAACCGGCCGGCCGAGGACGGCGTCGAGATATCCCTCCCCTACGCCGACTACGACCTGCTGGAGGGCATCATGCGCGTGCTCCGGCCGCGCGACGCCGACCGCGCGCTCGACCTCTCGACCGTCGGCGGGACCTAGGCGAGCGCCCAGGCCACGTCCCGGAGCAGGGCGTGCCGCCAGCCCGCCCGGTCGTGGTCCGAGGCCGAGCGGGAGACGAGTACCGTCGCACCGGCCTGTTCGGTCAGGGTCTCCACCAGGGAGCAGTGGGGGAGCATCCGCGTCTCGTGTTCCCCCACGTCGAACGCGGCCCGGAGCCCGGACAGGTCCGGACCGCTCCGCAGGCGTGCCGCGACGGTCCCGCCGACCGGGCCGCCCAGCGGGTCCGGCAGGTGCGCGGCGTCCGGCGTCCACCAGAACGACGGCGACTGGCAGGCCACGCGGGACACCAGGTCCGGGAACTCCAGCGCGGCGTACAGCGCGCTCAGTCCGCCGAGGCTCTGGCCCGCGACCACCAGCAGGTCCGGGTCGGCGTGCACGGCGCTCTCCGCCACCAGGGGCAGCAGCTCGTCCCGGACCGCCTCCCACAGCGCGGGCCGGCACCCGAACTCGGCCTGCCGGTCCCTGGCCGGCAGGAACACCAGCGTGACCGGCGGCATCTCGCCGCTCCTGACCGCCGAGTCGAACGCGGCCGCCGCCGGATGCAGATACAGCCAGTCGTCCCCGTCGAGCAGCAGGACCACCGGCCCGCCCCCGCCCACCTCGTGGACCCGCACGGTGCGCCGCCCACCGAGCCGTTCGCTGGTCCAGCGCAGCCGGGTGCGGGGGAGGGGCAGGACGTCGTCGGCGCCGACCACGGGCCAGTGCGGCTGGGGCGGCGCGTCGGGTGTCGCGAAGAGGGACCGCTCGCCGCCCGCACCCACCGGGTTGCCCGGGTCCGCGTACGCCGCGTCACCGACGAGGAACTGGTACGTCACCCGCAGCCGCGCGGGCATACGGACCTCGGCGTACCAGCAGTCCGTGACCCCCCACCTGCGCAGCGGCACCGGGTCCGACCAGCTCTCGAAGCCGATGCTCGCCGCCTCGCCACCGCGCCGCAGGAACAGGGCCGTCCAGCCCTCGCCGTCGGGTATCGACGCGGGTGTCCGCGCCGCGGCCCAGAAGGCGTCGGTGCCGGGCGCGCCGGAGAGCCCGTACGCGGCGAAGGTCTCTTCCCCCACCAGCCTCATGAACGTCTCCTTGTGGAGCGGAAAGTGGGACGACTAAGCTCGCCGTCCATTAGGCGAGCCTAACCTAATGCCTCAGGAGGTTCCGACCCCCGATGCTCTGCACCAGACTGACGAACGCCCGCTTCCTCACCATGGACCCGGACCACCCCGTCGCCCATGACCTGGGTATCTGGCGGGGCCGGATCGTCGGCCTGGACGAGGCCGTGACCTCCCTGCCCGCCCGCGAAGTCGTCGACCTCCAGGGCGCCACCGTACTGCCGGGCTTCGTCGACGCCCATGTGCACCTCGCCTGGACCGGGTTCAAGCAGAACACCCCGAGCATCGCCGGACTCACGCGGATCTCGGACGCCCTCGCGGTCGTGGAGGAGGCCGTCACCCGCAAGGGCACCCCCGGCTCCTGGGTGAGCATCGCCGGCTACGACCAGCGGGCCCTCGGCCGCCACCTGACCGCCCCCGAACTGGACCGGGTCAGCCACGGACACAAGCTCTACGTGACCCACGACTCCGGGCACGGCTGCGCCGTCAACTCCGCCGTTCTCGACCTGCTCCCCGCCGGTACCCCGCACGAGAACGGCTTCCTCGCCGAGGGCGCCATGGGCGCCGCCCGCGCCCTGCGCCTGCCGCACGCACAGGACGAGTTGGCCGAGGCGATCGGACGCGCCGCCCGCACCTGCCTCACCGAGGGCGTCACCGCCTGCGCCGAAGCGGGCATCGGCGGCACCCTCCTGGGCCACAGCCCGGTCGAGCTGGGCGCCTACCAACTCGCCCGGGAACGGGGCCTGCTGCCGCTGCGGGTGCAGCTCATGGTGTCCGCGGACCGGCTGCACCCCGTCGACGCCCACGAGACCGACGGCATTCCCCGGGCCCTCGACCTCGGACTGCGCACCGGCTTCGGCGACGACCGGCTCTCCGTCGGCGCGCTGAAGGTGTTCACCGACGGCGGCATGATGGCCAGGACCGCCGCCCTCAGCAGCCCCTACGAAGGGCTCGACCACGCGGGCCAGTTGCAGGACGACCCCGACGTACTCGCCCGGACCATCGTCGACGGACACCTCGCCGGCTGGCAGCTCGCCGTCCACGCGATCGGCGACCTCGCCGCCGACGTCGCCCTGGACGCGCTGGAACGGGCGCAGACCCTCCGCCCGCGGCCGGACGCCCGGCACCGCATCGAGCACGCCGGACTGATCCGCCCCGACCAGCTCCCGCGCTTCGCCCGGCTCGGTGTCAGCGCGGTCGTCCAGCCCAACTTCCTGCGCTGCTTCGGCGACGACTACGCCGCGATCATGGGTGCGGAACGCGCCCCGTGGCTCTACCGGGGCAGGGCGTTCCTGGATCACGGCATCCCGCTGGTGGGCAGCTCCGACCGTCCCGTCACCGACGGATCCCCGCTGCGCGCCGTCCAGTTCATGGTCGAACGCGCCTCCCTGTCGGGCCGGCGGATCGGCCCCGCCGAGGGCATCACCGTCGACGAGGCCCTGCACGCGTACACCGTCGCCGGCGCCCACGCCTGCCACTGGGAGGACGACCTGGGCAGCCTCACCCCGGGCAAGCGCGCCGACCTGGCCGTGCTCGGCGACGACCCACGGCGCGTCGACACCTCACGCATCGGCGACATCGAGGTGGTGGCCACCTACGTCGACGGACGGCCGACCGGGACCGGCGTCACGCGGTCCCCGTGAACTCCCAGGTGCCGTGGCCGACCCGATGGATGTCGAAGCCCGGCACCGACCGCAGGAACTCCGCCCCGCCGGGCGCCGTCGCACGCACCCCCTCGGCCACCGGCACGTGCACCTCCGCCTCCGCTCCCACGGGCACCCGCACCGTCAGCCGCAGCCTGCCCCCGACGGCGGACCACGCCACGGCCGCCTCCCCGCGCACGGTACGGATCGAGGTACGCGCCCAGTCCACGCCCGCACGGGCGTCGGGACGCACACTGAAGGTGCGATACCCCGTGTCGCCCGGCCGCAGCCGGCCACGTGCTCGGGAACTGAAACGTTTCAATTTCGCTTCACGATCCTATGCACGCCCAGTGGGCCGCTTCAAGGGATGTGACAGTCATCGTCCCGTGAGGCTCCGTAGGCCGCCGCGGGCGCCGAAATCCGGTCGCGCCCCGCGTGGCGACTCGTTAGCCTCCGCCTGGACGCAGTGAGGGTGCGGTGGCACCACGAGGGGAGCCGGGCATGGAGACCGAGGGTGCGCGCACCGACCGGTTGGGGTTGCTGCTCGACCAGTTCGACCAGGCCAGAGAGATGGCCCAGGTGCGACTGGCGGGGCTCGGCGACGAGGAGTACCTGTGGGAGCCGGTGACCGGCTGCTGGTCGATCCGGCGCAGGTCCGAGGCGGCGACGCCCAGGGCGTACGGGCCGGGCGAGTGGGTGCTGGACAAGGGTGCCCCGGACATCCCGGCCAACGAGTACGCCGAGGTCGCGCGGCAGGTCGCCGACGGCATGTCGGTCGCCAAGATCGCCGTGGACTGGAGCGTGAGCGTCGAGCGCGTCGAGCAGGTTCTTGCCCACACCGGTGAACCGCCCCCGGACGAGGCGCCGTTCACCACTCTCGCCTGGCGGCTCGGGCACCTGCACTCCTGCTTCGCGGGCCAGTGGGAGTGGACCTTCGGCGAACGCCGGCAGGACCCGAGGTTGCTGGTCGACTTCACCCCCTCCGCCGACGTGGCACTCGAACGGTTCTGGGCTGTGATCGACCGCTGGCGCGCCGCCGTCGCCGCCGTCACCGACGAGCAGCTGGACACGGTGGGCTTCTCCCAGTACCCGTACGGCTCGGACCCGGACGACCCCTACATCACGGTCGTGGCGGGCGCCAACCTCGAGTTCATCCACCACATGTCCGAGATCGCGGTGCTCCGAGACCTGTGGCGGCTGCGCTCCACCATCTCCGGTTAGCCCTGCCCTTGCCCACGGTCTGAACGTCGAAGCTGGACCCCCGCCGTGTTCGCCCCGGGCGTCGTCGGTCAGCCGACTTCGCGACACCCCGCCCTTCGAGGCGTTCCGCGATCCCGAGGCCCAGCGGGATCTGGTGGCGGCACGCTTCGCCGAGCCGGTCTGGCACCTGCCGCGCCTGGTGGAGGCCGTGCGCGAAGCTGACGACCTGTTCTTCGACATCGTGAGCCAGATCCACATGCGCACCTGGTCCCACGGGCGGGTCGTGCTGGCCGGTGACGCCGCGCACGCCACCTCGTTCATGTCCGGTCAGGGGTCGAGCGTCGCGCTGGTCGGCGCGTACGTCCTGGCCGGCGAGCCGGCCGCGCACGCGGACCACACCGAGGCCTTCGCGGCCTACGAGCGCAGGATGCGGCCGTTCGCCGAGCGCAACCAGGCACTGGCCACGACCGGCGGCACGATGGTCACGCCCACGACGCGCGAACAACTGGAGGCTCGCAACAGCTTGGTGCGCGATCCGGAGGCGGCGTCGAGGGCGCTGGCGACGAGGAGTGCGGCGGAAGGGCGCGCGGCGCACTCGGCATTGGTGCTGCCCGACTATCCGGATGCCGCTTGAGGCGGAGGCCGCTGCCGGCGCTGGGGGAGCCGGCACCGGCGCCGGATCCCTTCTGCACGCGCCGGACTCGGGCGACCTCGGTCGCTGGGCTCACGCCCATAAATGCGTTGGTGCCGTTCCTGATCCTGGCCGGTGGTCTTGCCGTGGTCCTGGGCTTCGGCGCCTGGCCGGCCAGGATCCGTCGTCGGGGGCTCGCGGGTGGGGCGATGAGTGCGGCGCCGACCTCCTATGAGGAGGCGTTCCGGGTCACGGCGCACGAGGCCCATGTCGAGATCCGGGCACGGGCGGAGCGCACGGCACCGGTCCTGTCGCCCGACGGCCACTGGGGGCGGAGCGCCGCCGAGGGACGCCGGGCGGAGCTCCGTCGGAAGGCTCGGCGCGGGTCGCGTGGGCTGGGGCGTGCGGTCGCCGGCTGGATCGGGCGTGCCGGACGTGGCCGTCGGCCGTGAAGGCGCGGACCCCGCGCGTAGGGCGGTGGCGGGGTTCGCCGGGGGGGGGTGGGGTCTGCGAGCACGAGAGGTTGGCGCCCGGGGCGACGC
>NZ_JBHXNW010000012.1:0-26026 GCF_042717365.1 Streptomyces sp. NPDC058534 | reverse complement strand
GCGGGGGCGGGGGGGGGGGGGGGGGGGGGGGGGGGCCCGGGGGTGGGGGGGGGGGGGGGGGGGGGGGCGGGGGGGGGGGGGGCGGGCCCCCCGGGGGGGGGGGGGGGCGGGGCACCGCGCGGGGTCGGTGGCGTCTGCTAGCAGCTGAGGTTGCCGCCGGGCTCGACGCCGAGGGCCTGGGTGAAGCGCTGGTAGTTGTCGATCCGGCTCTGGACCTGACCGGGGTTGCCCCCGTCGCACTCCAGGCTGCCGTTGATGGCGCGGATGGTCTCGCCGAATCCCGCGCCGTTGACCATGGCGTCGTGCGGTGTCATGGTGCCGGGCCCGCTCTGCGTGTTCCAGTACCAGAGGCCCGTCTTCCAGGCCACGGCCGCGTCGTTCCGGACCAGGTCGGGGTTGTTGAGCAGGTCGATGCCCAGGGCGTCCCCGGCGGCCTTGTAGTTGAAGTTCCAGCTGAGCTGGACGGGCCCGCGTCCGTAGTACTTGTCGGTGCCGGCCGGGCAGCCGTACGGCTGGTTGGCGTCGCAGTAGTGCGGGTAGTTGGCCTCGTTCTGCTCGACCACGTACTGCAGCCCGCCGGTCTCGTGGCTGACGTTGGCCAGGAAGGCGGCGGCCTCCTGCTTCTTCACCGTGTCACTGCCCGTGTTGGTGAACCCCGGGTAGGCGCTGAGCGCCGCGGTGAGTCCGCTGTAGGTGTAGAAGGAGTTCCTGTTCGGGAACATCTGGTTGAACTGGGCCTCGCTGACCACGAATTCGGCGGCGGCCCGGGCGTCGGACGTCGGGGCGTCGGACGGCGGGGCGTCGGACTTCTGGGCGAGGGCCGACGGCGCCAGGGTCAGGCTGCACAGGGCGGCGGCCGCGCCGGTGGCGGCCAGCAGTGCGAGTTTGCGGTGCTGCACGGATATCGACTCCTGCTCGGTGGGGGGACGGCACGGAGGGGGTGGGCGGAGAGGGCGGTCGCGGCACCCGGGGGAGTGCGACCGCTCCCGGACTGCTCCAACCGGTCCGTCAGCCGCCGACGTTGACGTCGATGCAGGCGTAGAACGCGTTGGACGTGTCGGCGACGTTCCAGACGGCGAGGACCTTCTGCTGGCCGGAGAGGCCGCCGAAGTCGACCTGGTGGTTCACCACCGCGCCCGGCTTGGCGCCGCCGTCGTCGAACAGCGCGATCCGCTGCCCGCCGACGTAGTACTCCCAGGTGCTGGTGTTGTGCTGCGCCGTGAGCTTCCAGGAGAACGTCGTGTTCTTCGACACCGGGGTGACGGCCCAGCCCTTGCCGTCGCGGCCAGGTGGCCAGGACCGCGGCCACGATGGTCCGCCGCGGCGACCACCCGACCGCCGAGTACCACGCCCACCGCCCTGCTGGACCGGGTCGGGCTCACTGTGCCGCCGGGCTCCGTCACCGCCGTCGTCGGCCCCTCGGGCAGCGGCAGGACGACCCTCGGCCTGGCGGCGCTCGGTGCCTCGCAGGACGACGTACGGCTGACCGGACGCGTCCTGCTGACGGGCACGGACCTGCTGCTCCTGCCACCCCACCGGCGCCCCGCGGCCCGCGCGGGCCGGGCCGCCCATCTGCCGCAGCACCCGGAGACGGTGCTCGACCCCGTTCGCCGGGCCGGCGGCACACTGACGGAACTGGCCGCCCTCGGCCACCGCGGCCGGAGCGCGCGCAAAGCCGCCGGACGCCGGGCGCTGACCGCGGCCGGCCTGGACTGGGACACGGTCCGACGGCGCTTCCCGCACCAGCTCTCCGGCGGCCGGCAACAGCGCCTGGCGCTCGTCTCCGCCCTGGTGACGGGCGCGCGACTGCTGGTGCTCGACGAGCCCACGAGCGGCCTCGACCCGGCGCTCGCGCGTGCCCTGGGCCGCACAGTGCGCGAACTCGCCGACGACGGAGCGGGCGTACTGCTCCTCAGCCACGACCTGACGCTGTGCGGGCCACCGCCGACCACGTCGTCGTACTGGAAGCGGGCCGAGCCGTGGACCACGGGCCGGCCCCGGACGTCCTCGGCACCGGCGGTCACCGTCCCCGCCCCGGCCCGGCCACCCTCCGCCACCGGGCCACCCGCGACCTGCTCGCCGCCGAACACCCCACCGTCCCCGGCAAGGAGACCGGCGTGGCACCGCGGCCACCCGACGGCCGCGGGGTCGCCGCCACAGGTGTCGTCGTACGCCGCCGCCGCACCGGCGACCCGCTCCCCGGCCCCGTGTCGATGGAGTTCGCGCCCTGCAGCAGAACCGCCCTGCTCTGCCCCTCCGGCTCCGGCAAGACGACCTTCGCCCGGGTCCTGGCCGGCCTGACCACCCCCACCCGGGGCGAGGTCCGGTACGCCGGCCGGCCACTGCCCCACCGCGTCGACCGGCGCACGACCGCCGAGCGCCGTGTCGTCCATTACGTCCACCAGAGCAGCGCCAATTCCTTCGAGACCCACCGTCCGGTCCTCGACCAACTCGCCGACACCGCACGGCTCCTGTGCGGGGCGGACCCGGCTCGGGCACGGGCCGGAGCGACGGAGGCGGCCGGTCTGCTCGGGCTCGACGAAGCACTGCTGCACCGGACCCCCGACCGGCTCTCCGGCGGTCAGCTCCAGCGCTGCGCACTGGTGCGGGCACTGACCGCGCACCCCGCACTGCTCGTGTGCGACGAGGTGACGTCGGCCCTGGACGCCGTGTCCCGGCAGCGGGTCCTCGACGCGCTGCCCCGCCTGCTCGCCCCGGCCGGCACCGCACCCTGCTGTTCGTCGGCCACGACCTGCCCGCGGTGCGTGCCCCGGCCGAGGAGGCCGTACAGCTGGAGGGCGGACGCTGCGTGCGACGCGGTCCGGTCGGGGACGTACTGCCCGCCGTGTGAGCGTCGTCGACGGCCCGCGGCCGGGAACGCCCACCGTAGGGCCGACCGGGTGGGGGATGCCGCACTCGGCGGCGCGCGCCGGGGAAACGGCGTCCACGCTGCTAGGTTCGCCAGCCGTCGGAGGAAACCGGACGCCTCGGTCCGAGGCACGGTCCATATGCGAGGGAGCAGCGGATGACAGATGTGCGCGCGGAATCGTCGGGGACACGGGCCCCGTTCGGGCGGAGGACCTTCATGGCGTCGGCCGCGCTGACGGCGGCCGCTCCTGTGGCGTCGGCCGCTCCCGTGGCGGTGGCCGCTCCCGTGGCGGTGGCCGGCTGCCCCGCCACCGGCGGCTGCCCGTCCGTGGCGGCGCTGCTCGCCGTCCCCAAGGTCGGCCGGGACGTCGACTGGCTCAAGGAGTCCCTACAGGTAGCCGTCGCGCTCGAACTCGCCACGATCCCGCCCTACTTGTGCGGCTGGTGGTCCATCAAGGACCGCGCGAGCCAGGCGGCACGGCTGATCCGGCGCATCCTCGCCGACGAGATGTACCACATGGGCGTGGTCTGCAACCTGCTGGTGGCGATCGGCGGCCGGCCACGCATCGCGGACGCGGCGCTCGCCTACCCCGGACCGCTCCCCGGCGGGGTGCGCGCCGAGGTGAACGTGTACCTGTCGGGCCTCACCCGCCCCTACGTGCACGACGTGATGATGGCGATCGAAGCCCCCGACGCGCCGCTCGCCCGGAACGTGGACGACTCGCCCAGCATCGGTGACTTCTACGACGCCCTGCTGGAAGCCTTCAAGGCCGCGGCGCCCGAACTGTCGGCGCGGGGGCAGCTCTCCGAGCGCATCGACACCGACGTCCTGAAACCCGTGACCGACCTCGACGGCGTCGAGCGCTCGATCGTGATCATCAAGGAGCAGGGCGAGGGCACCGCCAGTTCCCCGGCGGTCGCGTTCGGCGACGACCACCCCGCCCACTACTACGCCTTCGGCGAGATCTACCACGGGCGGCGGCTGGTCGAGACGGCCGACGGCTGGCAGTTCACCGGCGCCCCCGTCCCCTTCCCCGCCGCACGCCCCATGGCCCGCGTCCCGGCGGGCGGCTGGTCCGGCGTGTCCACCGCGGTCCAGAGACGTCTCGACCGGTTCGACGCCGCCTACGCCAAGGTGCTGAGCACTCTGGACGCGGCGTGGACCGACGGGGACCCGCGGACCCTGCGCTCGGCCGTCCGCAGCATGGGCGCGCTGGAAGCCCCCGCGCTGCGGCTGATGGAGACGGCCCTTCCGGACGGCGGGGGCACCTACGGTCCCCAGTTCCGCCCTCCGGGGACGTGATGCGTTCCGCTACTTGTTGTGCATGATCTGGATCAGGTTGCCGCAGGTGTCGTCCAGTACCGCGGTGGTGATGGCGCCCATCTCCAGCGGCTCCTGGGTGAAGCGCACGCCGAGCCCGCGCAGCCGGTCGAACTCGGCCGGCACGTCGTCCACGGCGAAGGAGGCGGCCGGGATGCCGTCGTGGGCCAGCGCCTCCTTGTAGGGCCGCACCGCGGGGTGGCCGGAGGGCTCCAGCAGAAGCTCGGTTCCGTCGGGGGCCTCCGGTGAGACCACGGTCAGCCACCGGTCCGTACCCATGGGGACGTCGTGCTTCTTCACGAAGCCCAGAACGTCGGTGTAGAAGCGCAGGGCGTTTTCCTGGTCGTCTACGAACACGCTGGTGAGGTGGATTCTCATGGGGTGCTCTCCGGTGCGTCGGGTCTGAGCCATCGGGTCACGATGCGCTCCAGGGGTTCGGTGTCGAGGTCGTGGAACTTGTAGCGCCCCTCACGCCTCGGGATGACCAGGCCCGCCGACTCCAGCACGGCCAGATGCTGACTGACCGCCTGCCGGGACAGGCCCAGGCCGTGCTTGGTGGTCAGGCGGGCGCATATCTCGAACAGGCTCTGGCCGTCCCGTTCCGCCAGTTCGTCAAGGATGCGGCGACGGGTGGGGTCGGCCAGTGCCTTGAACACATCCTGCGTCATGTCCCCACCATAGGCAAGTATCGACTTGCTTATCAAGCCCGGCCTTCGCAGGGGCCGGGCGCCGGAGGACCGGAGAGGGCGCGGACCAGGGACTCCGCCGGGAGCGCGGGTGCCGTTCGGCCGTCGAAGCCGGTGGTCGTGGTCGCTGCCAGCAGGGAGTTGAGCACCGCCTCCTCGACGGCGTCGAGCACCGCTTCGAACAGCGGGTTCAGGTCGGCATCGGCCACCTGGGCGCTGCCCGGGCGGGTGGCGAAGGCGACGGCGTAGTCACCACTGCCGTGGCTGTACGCCGCGCCGGTGCGTGCCAGTGCGAACACCGCGCGCCGGGCGACCCGGGTGAGCTGCCGGGCGTCGAGCGGCGCGTCGGTGGCCACCACGATCATGCAGGAACCCGCGTCCGCGCCCGGCCCCGGACCGTCCGCCCCGACGTCCAGGGACCGTGGGGTGAGGGTCCGGCCGAGCACCCGGAGCGTGCCGCCGAAGTTCGCCTGCACCAGGACGCCCACCGTGCAGCGCCGGCCACCCGGTTCCGGAGTGCGCGAGGCGGTGCCGACGCCGGCCTTGAAACCCAGCGCCACGGTGCCGGTTCCCGCGCCGACGCACCCCTCGGCCACGGGCCCGCCGGTGGCCGTGTCCAGGGCCGCCTGCACATGTTCCTCGTGGACGGGACGTGTCCGGATGTCGGACAGGAAGCCGTCGTTGCACTCGCCCACCACGGGGTTGAGACTGCGCACCTCCTCGCATCCGGGCTGCCGCAGCATCCAGCCGACCAGCGCGTCCGCGACCCGGAAGGCCGACAGGGTGGAGGTGAGCAGGACCGGGGTCTCCAGCGCGCCCAGTTCGGTGAGCTGGGTGGTGCCGATGAGCTTGCCGTAGCCGTTGCCGCTGAACACCCCGGCCGGCAGCGGGGTCTGGGGGCCGACGAGGTCGGGCACCACGGCGGTGACTCCGCTGTGGACGTCGGGCGGCCGGCGCACGGTGGTGTGCCCGACGCGGACGCCCGGCACGTCGGTGATGGCGTTGCGGGGCCCGGGGGCGCCGGACCCGATGACGACACCGAGGTCACGCGCCCGGGGCCGGGAAGTGCCGGACGAGGACCTCGGAGGCTGACGCAGTGGTTCCATAGGGCCGGACGTTACGTCGCCGAGGAGGCGGCGGACGAGAAGCGCAGGCGGCGTTGTCTTCGCGCGACTTCCCGAAACCGGCGCCACGGAGTGCTTCCCTTCCGTACGATGACGCCATGATCCGCAGCCCACGCCGCCTCGCCGCCCCGCGGTTCCGCGCGCTCGTGCTCCACGGCTGTTGTTGATCCTCACCGCGCAGTTCCCCTGGGACAGGGCTGGTTCGCCGCCGCGCCCACGGGCCCGGTACGGCCGTCTCCCTGCCCGCCCCGCAGGCGGGCACCTCCTTCTCCGCGCGGGACCGCCCGCGCCCTCCCTGCGAAAGGCAGGCCGTCATGCGTACCCACGAATCCGCCTACGACCGCCGCAGACTGCGCCAGTGGCTGGCCGGCGAGGCCCGGGCCGACGGCGTCTCCCGGCGGGACATGCTCCGGCTCCTCGCCGCGGCCGGAATCGCCGGTGCCGCACCCGTGGCCCTGGGCACACCGGCCGGCGCCGCAACCGCTCCCGGCATCGTCAAGCCCCTGCCCGAAGACCTGTTCACCGTCCGCGGCACGAACGCCGAGACACGGTTCGCCGCACTCGCGGGTGCCGGCCACCACACGCCCAACGACCGCTTCTTCGTCCGCAACCACACCGCGACCCCCGTCCTGTCGGCGGCCGACTGGGCCCTCACCGTCCACGGCGACGGCCTCACCCGTGACCGGACCGTCGACTTCTCCCTGGCCGACCTGAAGAAACTGCCGTCCGTCACCCACAGCGCGTTCGTGGAGTGCGCCGGCAACGGGCGCAGCTTCTTCACCAGTCAGCAAGGTCGGACCGTCAGCGGGACCGCCTGGACCCTCGGGGCGATCGGCGTCGCCCGCTGGCGGGGGGTCCGCCTGGCCGACGTCCTGAGGCGCGCGGGGCTGAGCCGGCGGGCCGTGGACGTGATGCCCCGCGGCCTCGACGCCGACTACGTCACCGCCGACGGCGCCGGCCTCGGGCGGGTCCGCCGCCCGCTCCCGCTGTCCAAGGCGCTCGACGACGTCCTGCTCGCCTACGAGATGAACGGCGAACCACTGCCGCCCGACCACGGACACCCCGTGCGCGTCCTCGTCCCGTCCTGGATCGGCATCGCGTCCATCAAATGGGTCGGCGACATCGAGGTCTCCGCCGAGCCGCTGTACTCGCCCTGGAACACCGACTTCTACCGCCTGTTCGGCGACGCGTACCCGGACGCGGGGACCGCGCCGCTCACCCGGCAGACGGTCAAGAGCGCCTGGGAGCTGGACGCGCAGGCGAACCTGACTACCGGAGTCACCCACCGGCTCACCGGCCGCTCCTGGTCCGGCGGGGGCGGAATCGTCCGCGTGGACGTCAGCACCGACGGAGGCGGCACCTGGAACAGGGCCCGGCTCCACGACGCGCCCCGCCGCGACGGCTGGGTCCGCTGGTCCACCCGCTGGCGTCCGGCGACGCCGGGCCCGTACACCTTGCTGGCGCGGGCGACGGACAGCGCGGGCCGGACCCAGCCCGACGCGACCGTCCACAACACGCAGGGCTACTTGTTCGACGCGGTCGTGCGGCACCCGGTCAACGCCGTGTGACACCCGCACGCGGGGCGGACCGGCTCGGTGACGACGCAGGCCAGGCGACGTCGTCGATCGCCAGCCACGGCACGGCGGCCGGGGCGGTGGGGGTGAGACCGGTCCGCCCGCGCGGGCACGTCGTACGACTCCGCGGGCGGGGACAGGCCGTCGCGCACCACGTGCAGGCCGTGCGAGAGGTGGGTGCCGTACTCATTCATGCCTGCGACGGTGCTGGCCGCGCCGATCACGGGTCGTGGGCGAATGTCCGCTCATCAATACGGGTGAGAATGTGGCATGTCCGACATCGCCGTAGGGTGGCGGAGACGGACTCGGCCACGCGGCCTCCGGTCCCGGCCAGGGTCCAGCACTCTCTCCTGCCCGGAACGCGGAAGGATCAGCAATGGGCACGGTCACCACCTCCGGGTCGCGAAGGCCGTGCTCCTCAGCGCCGTGCCCCCGATCATGGTCAAGTCCGAGTCCAATCCCGGCGGCACGCCGATCGAGGTCTTCGACGAGTTCCGCGCGGCCCTCGCCGCCAATCGCGCGCAGTTCTACATCGAGGTGCCGTCCGGGCCCTTCTACGGCTTCAACCGGGAGGGCGCGAAGGTGTCGCAGGGCCTCATCGACAACTGGTGGCGCCAGGGGATGAGGGGCGCGGCCAACGCCCACTACGAGTGCATCAAGGCGTCCTCCGAGACCGACTTCACCGAGGACCTCAAGCGGATCGACGTACCCGTCCTCGTCGCGCACGGCCCGGACGACCAGATCGTGCCCTACGCCGACGCGGGGCCGCTGTCCGTCGAACTCGCGAAGAACGGCACCCTGAAGTCATAGCGCCGGGCTCACCGAGGACCGTCGGCCCTCGACCGGTGGCCGGCCGCCTTGGCCTGGTTGCCGCAGCGCCGCATGGAGCACCACTTGCGCGGCCGGCCACCGCCGGAGTCGAGGAACAGCATCCGGCACACCTCCGAAGCGCAGGCGGTCAGCCGGGACCTGCGGGCACCGTCCGTCATGAGGTCGATCAGGTCCCGTGCGACGAGCGACAGCAGTGCTTCCCGGGTGAGCGCCCGGCTGCCCTGCGGCACCCAGCCGCCGTCGGCCGCCGGTTCCAGTCGTGGCACCGGCGGTTCGGTCCGGGCCAGTTGATTGACCAGGTCCACCGACCGGGGCCCGGGCCGGTGGCGGGCGAGCGCGGAGGAGGCGATGTCGTACGCCGCCGCGCGCAGGGCGTACAGCGAGCGCAGTACCTCCAGCGGGTCCTGCCCGTCCGCCAGCGCCACGCCCACGCCACGGCACCAGGCGTCGAGGCGTGCCGCGTCCCCCATCCGCTCGACCGGGACACCGGGCCTGCGGCCCACCGTCGCCACGAGGTTCAGGGAGAGTGCTCCCGCGTCGAAACGCAGCTCCCGGAGTCCCGCGGTGACCCTGCGACGAGGCGCGTCCCGCTGCTCACCATCCATGGTTTGATAGTAACCGTTCGAATGGTTACCAAGGGGAGTGGGGCGGATTCATGCGCATCGCAGTGATCGGGGCAGGCGGCGTCGGTGGGTACTTCGGAGCGCGGCTGGCCGCCGCCGGGAACGAGGTGACCTTCGTGGCCCGCGGCGCCCATCTCGCAGCGATACGCCGGTCGGGGCTGGTCGTGCGCAGCCCGCTGGGCGAGTTCCGGGCCGCGCCCGCCTCCGTGGTCGCGAGCATCTCCGAACTCGGCCCCACCGATGTGGTCCTGGTCGCCGTCAAGCTATGGGACACCGAGGACGTCGCCGGACAACTGCGGTCGTCGGCGGCGCGCACGGCGCCGGTACTGTCCCTCCAGAACGGGGTGCACAAGGACGACATCCTCCGCGGCCGGCTGACGGACGAACAGGTCCTGGGCGGTGTCTGCTTCATCTCCGCGTTCATCCAGGAGCCCGGGGTCGTGGTCCACAACGGCACGTTGCAGAGGATCGTGCTCGGCCCCTACCGCGACAGTCAGAAGGCGATCAGCGACGCCGTACTCGCCACGTTCCGCGACGCCGGGATCGACGCGGAGACGAGCGACGACATCGAGCGGGTCGTGTGGGAGAAGTTCGTCTTCCTGGTCGGCCTGTCGGCGACCACGGCAGCCGTCCGCCAACCCATAGGGGTCGTGCGGGCCCACGAGGCGAGCCGGCGTCTCCTGCACGACATCATGGCCGAGACGGTGGCCGTGGCCCAGGCGTCCGGTGTGCGGCTGGACAGCCGGTTCGCCGACGCCCAACTCGCCTTCTGCGACACGCTTCCCGCGGGCATGACCTCCTCCATGCACCACGACCTGGAGCAGGGCAACCGCCTGGAACTGCCCTGGCTCAGTGGGGGAGTGGCGGACCTCGCCGGCCGTCTCGACATCCCGGTCCCGCGCAACCGGACGGTGGCCGACATCCTTGCGCCCTACGTCATGGGGCGCCCGGCCGGCCACTCTTGAGGCCCTGGTGCGGCGGGCGCCGGTCAGAGGCCGGCGCGGCTGAGGAAGCCGCGGATGTGTCCGGTGATCTCCTCCAGGTGGCTCTCCAGGGCGAAGTGTCCGGTGTCGAGGAGGTGGATCTCGGCATCCGGCAGATCGCGCTGGAAGGCCCGGGCTCCCTCCGGTCCGAAGATCTCGTCGTTGGCGCCCCAGACGGCCAGCAGCGGGACCTGGGAGTCGCGGAAGTACTGCTGGAGCCGGGGGTAGAGGGCGACGTTGGTCGGATAGTCGCGGAACAGCGTGAGCTGGACGGCGTCGCTGCCCGGTCGGTCGAGCAGCGCCTGGTCGACGGTCCAGTTGTCCGGGCTGACGACGGTCGGGTCCGGCACCCCGTTCACGTACTGCCAGCGGACCATCTCGGGGGACAGCCCCCCGCGGACCGGAGCCTCGGTCTCGGGGGTCGGGTGGTCGGTGTAGGCGAACAGCCCGTCCCAGAACGTCTTGACGAAGCCGTCGGTGTACGCGTTGCCGTTCTGCGTGATGATCGCGGAGATGCGGCGCGGGGACCGGGTGGCGATCCGCCAGGCGATCGGCGCCCCGTAGTCCTGCACGTACACCGCGAACCGCTCCACGCCGAGGTGGTCCAGCAGGCCGACGGTCACGTCGGTGAGGGAGTCGAAGCTGTAGTCGAACTCGTCGACCCGGGGCATGGCCGAATGCCCGAACCCGATCATGTCCGGCGCGATGACGTGGTAGGTGTCCGCGAGCTTCGGGATCAGGTCGCGGAACATGCGGGAACCGGTCGGGAAGCCGTGGAGCAGCACGACGGCGGGTGCCTGCGGGTCCCCGGCCTCGCGGTAGAAGACGTCCAGGCCGTCGACGGTGGCGGTGCGGTGATGGACGGTGGCATTCATCGTAACCCCTTTGGTTGCTTTAAGTGGTTAGCTATAGTCCACCACTCTGTGACTAACCTGTCAAGCGCAATTAAGGGGTTAGACTGGAGGGGCGCTGTAACCTGTCAGTCTCCGAAGAGGGGTTAGATGGTGAACGCGATGATCGACAGGGCGGCGGAGGAGAGGCTCCTGGAGCTGCTCAATACGACGCCCGTCGTGGAGGGCGCCGTGCACGACGCCCTGGGTGCGCCCGGCGAGGCCCGTGCGTGGGTGCGCGGCCACGGCGGGACCGGGACGCGTGAGGAGGTCGCCTTCCTGGCCGAGGTGCGGGACGCGCTTCAGGGCGTCGTCCGGGGAGAGCGCGCGCCGGAGTCCCTTCGGGAGTTCCTGGAGGGGGTCGCCAGCGCGCCCGACATCAGGGACGGAAGGCTGGAGTGGACGCTCCAGGTGCCCGCCGCGCGGCGTCTCGCGGTGGAGTCCGTACTGGCCTGGGCGCACCTGCGGGAAGCCAGGCCGGGGCGGCTCAAGCCGTGCGGGAACCCTCAGTGCCGGCGCTTCCTGCTGGACCGGAGCAAGCCCAACAGCGCTCGCTGGTGCTCCATGTCCGAGTGCGGGAACCGGATGAAGGCCCGGCGCCACTACCAGCGGGTCAAGGACGCCCAGCCCTGAACCGCCTCAGGCTGCGGCCTGCGCCTTCTCGTGCTTCCAGAAGCCCGAGAAGGTGATGCGTTCCTTCGGCAGGCCGAGGCGGTGCAGGTGCCTGCGCCCTTCTGTGGCCAGGGTCGACTCGCCGACGACGAAGGCGTATCCGGTGGCCTCGGCGCGGGTGACCCGGTGCAGTGCGCTCAGGGCGGCGATGCCGGGCACCGAGGCGCCGTCCTCGCGTACGACCCAGGTGACGGTCATGCCGGGCGGGGCGTGCAGCTCGCGCCGGTCGGCCGCGGTGGGGATCTCCTGGATGAGCCGGCCCACGGCGTCGGCGGGGAGGGAGCGCAGGATGCCCGCGGTGCCGGGCAGGCCGGTCTCGTCGGCCACGACGGTGACCTCGGAGGCGTCCCGCGGGCAGTCGAAGAGGATGCCCTGGTCGAGCACGGCGAGCGCGTCGCCGGGCTCGGCGGCGCAGGCCCAGATCGCGGCCCGGCCCTCGATCTCGCCCGTGGGCCCGCGGTGGACGACGAAGTCGATGTCCATCTCCGCGCTCTCGCGGCGGAAGCCGGCCACGGAGTAGTTGGCGCAGTGCGGCCGCTCGGCCTCGGGAATGGCGAGGTACGGCTGCCACCACTGGGCGCCGGTGAACTCCGGTAGGCGGAGGGCGCGTTGGTGGGGGAGCTGGAGGAAGAGGCGGAACCAGTGGTCGTACCCCATCCACGGGAAGTCGCCGAGCCCCGGTCCGGTGACCGTGACGCGATGCATGGACGGGGTGACCCGCTCGGTGCGCACCACGCGGGCGCGGAACATCTCGGGCTGCTGGGGCGTGAGCCGACGAACCTTCGCCATGAAGGGAAGGCTAGCCTAAGTTGCGTTCGATTCCGAGTCGGTGATCTCCAGACGCGCCGCCTGGGTGCGGTCGGACGCCGGGCCCGTCTCCAGTTCGACGACTCCCGGCTCGACGGCGAGCCGCAGGTCGCGCCCCACGGACGCCAGCGTGGCCGCGTCCACCTCGAAGACCGCGTCGGCCCGCTCGCCGGGCGCGAGGCGCAGGCGGACGAAGCCCCGTAGCTCCCGCACGCGCGGCCAGGACGCGCCTCCGGACAGGCGGTGCAGATAGAGCTGCACCGTCTCGTCGGCCGGCCGGGACCCGGTGTTGCGGACGGTGACCCGGCAGGTCAGGCGGGGCGCGTCCACGGCGACCCGGGCCTGCGACAGGCGCGGCGCCGCGTACTCGACGCTCGTGTACGACAGTCCGTGCCCGAAGGCGTAACGGGGCGTCGCGCTCTGGTCGACGTAGCCGCGGTAGCGGTGGTCCTTGCCGTTGTAGAAGACGGGCAGTTGGGCGGCCGAGCGGGGCACGGACACCGGCAGGCGCCCGCGCGGCTCGACGTCGCCGAACAGCACCTCGGCCACGGCGCGCCCGCCCCGCGGCCCCGGATACCAGGTGCTCAGCACCGCCGAAACGGGTGCGTCGACCTCGGGCAGGGCGTGCGGCCGGCCCTGCACCAGCACCACCACGACCGGCGTCCCGGTCGCCGACACCGCCGCCAGCAGGGCCCGTTGCGCCGACGGCAGCGTCAGGTCCGCCAGGTCGACGCCTTCGCCGCACGTCATGCCGGACGGCGTTCCCGCCCCGGTGACGGCCGCCCCGTTCGCCTCGAAGGCGGTGTCGGCGGTTCGGGCACTGGAACCCCCCAGCACCAGCACGGCGACGTCCGAGCCGGCGGCCGGCGCCACGGCCTCGGGCACGTGCGACACGTCGTCCCCCACCAGCTCGCACCCTCGGGCGGACACCACTTCGGTGCCGGGCGTGACGGCGGCCCGGATGCCCTCCAGGACGGTGACGCCGTCACCGGGCCGCTGCGGGGCCGTGTAGTCGCCGATCTGCTGGGGGACGGAGTCCGCGTTGGGCCCGAGCACCGCGATCCGCCGCGCCGCGCGGGACAGCGGCAGGACGCCGCCCTCGTGGGCGAGCAGCGTCACCGAGGCACGGGCGATCCGCTCGCCCAGCCCGCCGAGTTCCGGCCGGCCGGGGCTCCCGGGCCCCTCCGGTGGCCCCGGCCGCTCGAACAGGCCGAGGCGGAACTTCAGTGTGAGCACCCTCGCCACCGCGGTGTCCAGCGCCCGCTCGGACACCAGCCCCCGCTCCACAGCCTCGCCCAGCCGGGGGAAGCAGTCGTCCCACAGGCTCAGGTCGCAGCCGGCGTCCAAGGCCAGGGCCGCGGCCGACACGGGGTCACCCGTCAGCCGCACCAGCCGGTCGATCGCGGTTCCGTCCGCCATCACGACACCGTCGAAGCCCCACTCGTCGCGGAGCAGTTCGGTGAGCAGATACCGGTTGGCCACGCACGGCACGCCGTCGAACTCGTTGTAGGCGGCCATCACCCCGGCCGCGCCCGCCGCCACACCGGCCCGGGCCGCCGCGAGGTGGATCTCGTGCAGCTCTCGGCGGCCCAGCTCCGTCGCCGCGCTGTTGCGCCCGCCGACCGTGGCGCCCTGGCCGGCGAAGTGCTTCAGCACCACGGCGACACCCGCCCGTCGCGCCCCCTCGACCAGGGCCTCGGTCATCCGTGCCGCGAGATACGGGTCCTCCGCGAAGCACTCCTCGCTGCGCCCCCAGCGCGGATCACGCACGAGGTCCAGCGCGGACACCAGGGCGATGTGGGCACCCCGGGCCCGCAGTTCGGCGCCCGCGCCGGCCACAGCCTCGGCGTACAGCTCCGGATCCCAGGTGGCGCCGACCGCCAGGTTGACCGGCAGCACCGTGCCGTCCAGCGCCTGGTGGCCGTGCGGCATCTCCTCCACCAGCAGGACGGGAATGCCGAGCCGGGTGTTGTCCCTCACGTGCCGCTGGACGGCCGCCGCCGTCAGGGCGCCGTCCCGGGCGTCCAGGCCGTCCTCGAAGCCGACACCCGACCAGGCGTCGGCCCGCTGGAGTCCGTACAGCGCGCCCATGCCGTCGAAGGCGGCGACCTCCTCGCGGAACGCGTCCGTGAGGCGGTGACCGTCCGGGCCGCGCTCGTAGGCGTGCCAGCCGTACATGCGCTGGTTGAGCTGGCCCACCTTCTCCGTCGGGGTCATGCGGCCCAGCAGGTCGCGGACGCGTTCCGGCACCGGTACCGCCGGGTCGCGATAGCGGGGGACAGTCATCGCAGCTCCAGGACGACGACGCCGTACGCGTCGATCCGTACGTCCTCGACGGGATCGCCGTCGGCCAGGTGGTGCAGCTTCCCGTCCGCCTCCGGACGGACCACCAGCGGCTCGGCGCTCTGACTGACCAGCCAGACGAAGCGGCGGCCGTCCGCGTGCACGACGACGTCCGCCGAGACGTGCGGATCGGCCACCGTGACGGGCCGTCGCGCGCCCGACACCCGCGCCAGCGCCGCGTACAGCCGGTGCGTGACGTCCGGGTTGACGCGCGCCGTACGGGCCGCCATGTGCTCCAGCGGATAGGTGGCCAGCACGGTACGGCCCGTGCCGGTCTCGTGCACGACCAGGGCCGGCCGGCCGTGCGCGTCCACGGCCACGACCCGGCCCGCCCGCGGGACCACGGGCAGGTAGGCGCGGCTGTCCTCGTTCCCCGCGACCGGGAAGCGCAGCACCTCCCCGGCGCGCAGGTCGCCGAAGTCCTCGGTGAACGTCATCTCCAGCACGTCGTCCTCGATCGGCTCGGCGACGCCGTAGGACAACTGGAGCTCCACGCCGAAGAGCCCGTCCAGGTCGTCGAACCAGGGGCCGCGGGTCCCGGGGTGCTCGCCGGAGCAGAACGACAGGTACACGGTGGCGCCGTCGGCGGCCCGGCGGGCCAGCTCCCGGCGGGTGCGCGTGGTCAGCTGCCGGGTGGCGGGCAGCAGGTACAGCGACGCCTCGCCGGGCAGTCCGTCGGCCTCGCGGGTGAGGGCGACGGGCAGGTCGGCGGCGCGCGCCGTGACGTAACCCTGGTGCAGGGACGTGAAGATGAGCGGCCGGTCGGCGGGGCGGCTGTAGGGATAGCCGCGTTCCAGGAAGGCCGGCACCACCAGCGCGGCGTCGGCCTCCGTCCGGGCGCAGTTCGGGAAGTCCACCGCCTTCAACACGTCGGCGAAGGCGGCCAGTTCCCGCAGCGGTTCCTTCGGCGCGCCCGTGGAGTCGGTGATGCCGAAGTGCATCTCGAAGGGGTGGTGGTCGTAGGGGGACTGGTCCCACAGGTCGTCGTAGTCGGTGTTGTTCCAGGCGATCCAGCCGGTGGCCCCGCCCAGCAGCGAGTTGTGCAGGGTCTGGCGGTAGAAATGGCCCGCGTTGGCGGCCGAGACGGTGTCGGTGGACAGCCCGAACTCCTCCAGCACCACGGGCTGTCCGGTGACCGCGGCCAGCTCGCACTCGAAGGCCGCGCGGTAGTGCTGCCGCGGCCGGTCGGTGTCGGAGCGGTACACGTGCGGGCCCACGAAGTCGACGTACTCGGCGGTCTCCCGCAGCGAGAAGCCGTTGTCGCGGCCGGTGACCTCGATGCCCCACGCCCCGTCGCCCAGCGACACCGGCTGCGTCGCGCCGGTCGCGCGCACCGCGTTGCACATGGCCTGGGCCCAGGCGGTCACCACATCTGCCGACGGCGGGTCCACCTGGTAGATCCGCCCGTAGCCGGGCATCTCGTTGGTGATCAGCCAGCCCGTGACCGCCGGGTGGTCCTTGAAGCGGCGTGCCATGCGGGAGACGAACCACGCCTGGCGGCCGACCATCCACACGTCCTCGTACAGGTCGCGGTTGCCGCGCCAGGCCGGGTCCCAGTTCTCACCGGACATGTGGCCGACGATGAAGGTCGGCACCGTCCCCATGCCCGCTTCGAGGTGTGCGTCGAGGAAGTCCTCGAACCGCGCGCACAGTTCGTCGTCGACGCGGTCCGGCTCCGGGTGGAAGTCGGGCCAGTAGAAGAACGACCGCGTCATGTTCAGGCCGTGGTCGCCCAGTACGCGCAGTTCCTCGCGGACGGTCTTCGGATCGTAGTTGCGCCACATCAGCGGACCGCCGGCGCGGGACCAGAAGTTGGCGCCGAGCCAGGGCAGGCCGGCGGGCTGATGGGTGAGCTGGGCGCTGTGGCGTCGCATGGTCCTTCTCGCGTAGTGGGGTTCGGGTGATGCGTGGCCGCGGGCGCGGCGCGGCCGTGGGGTCAGCCGGGGTCCTGACCTGTGGCGCCGTCCCCGGGTGGGGCGGGGCCCGTGGACTCGCGGACGACCAGCCGTGGCTGTGGGGTCAGCCGGGGTCCTGACCTGTGGCGCCGTCCCCGGGTGGGGCGGGTCCCGTGGACTCGCGGACGACCAGCCGTGGCCGTGGGGTCAGCCGGGGTCCTGACCTGTGGCGCCGTCCCCGGGTGGGGCGGGGCCCGTGGACTCGCGGACGACCAGCCGGGGCCGCCCGGCCACGCCGGTCTCCTCGACCGGCTCGCCGCACAGGGCCAGCAGCATGCGGGCGGCGGCCGCGCCGACCCGCTGCACCTGCTGGTCGACCGTGGTCAGCCGGGGATGCAGCCAGCTGCCGAGCGGCAGGTTGTCGTAGCCGACCACGGACACGTCCCGGGGGACGGCCAGCCCGGCGCGCTGCGCGGTGCCGATGCCGCACACCGCCATCGAGTCGTTCGCGTACACGAGCGCCGTGGGCCGGTCGGCCGCCGCGAGCAGGGCCTCGGTGGCTCCGACGGCGTGCCGCTCGCTGAAGTCGGTCGGCAGGACCGCGAAGGGGCGCAGCCCGGCCTCGCGCAGAGCCTCCTCGAAGGCGGCCCGGCGCACCCGGGTGTGCTGGAGCTCCGGTGGTCCGCTGACGTAGGCGACGCGCCGGTGGCCGAGCGCCAGTAGATGCGCGACGGCCTCGGCGATCCCCGCCCCTTGGTCCCGCAGGCCGACCCGCGGCACCACCGCCGTCCCGTCCGGCGCGCCAAGGAGCACCGCCGGCAGCCCCAGCCGGGTCAGCAGGGCGGGGCGGGCGTCCTCGTCACGGGCGTCGGTGAGCACGGCGCCGTCCACCCGGCCCTCGGCGGCGAGCCGTTCGTAGAGCGCGTACTCGTCGCGGTGACCGCTCACCAGGTGCAACAGCAGACCGTAGCCGCGCGGCGCCAACTCACCCTCTATGCCGGTGATCAGCTCACTGAAGTGCGGGTCGGAGCCCAGCACGTCGGTGGGGCGCCGGACCACCAGGGCCAGACTGCGGGTACGGGCGTTGCGCAGCGCCGCCGCCGGGGCGTTGGGGCTCCACCCCAGCTCCAGCGCGGCGTCGAGGATCCGGCGGCGGGTCGCCTCGGAGAGCCGCCCCTTGTTGTTGAACGCCTGCGAGACGGCGGCGGTCGACACGCCGGCCGCGGCGGCGACCTCCTTGATCGTCGGCCGTCGGCCCGGCCGCCCGGTGGACACGCTCACATCTTCACCGCCCCGCTGACCAGGGCCTGCTGCATACGCTTCTGGAGCACCGTGTACACGATCCACACCGGCACCAGGGTCAGCACCGTGCCCGCCGTCAGGACCCCGTAGTCCGTGCCGGTGATCGACTTGAGCGTGGGCAGCGCCACCTGGACCGTGCGCTGCGCCGGATCAGGGCCGATGATGACCAGCGAGTACAGGTACTCGTTCCAGAAGGTCAGGAAGTTCAGCAGCAGCACCGTGGCGATGCCCGGCAGGCACATCGGCGTGTAGACGTGGCGCAGCACCGCGAAGGTCGACGCCCCGTCCAGCCGGGCGGCCTCCTCCATCTCCGGCGGGATGGTGCGCATGAACTGCACCAGGATCACCACCGACAGCGGCAGCGCCGTCGCCGGCAGGAAGAGCACCATGAAGATCCGGGTGTGGAACAGCCCGGTGGCCGCCGCCAGCAGGAAGGTGGGGAAGAGCGCGGCGAAGGTCGGGATCAGGAAACCCAGCGAGAAGACCTTCTCCACCAGCCCCGCCAGCCGCCCGGTCGAACGGGCCAGGGCGAACGCGGCCGGGATCGCCAGCAGCAGCGTGAGCGCCAGCGAGAACACCGTCACCAGCGCGGAGTTGACCACCGCGAGCCCCAGGTCGGCGCTGTCGAACGCGGTCCGGAAGTTGTCCAGGCCCAGTGAGCCGGGCGGGGCGAAGGGGTGGGCGAAGATCTCCTCGTTCGACTTGAACGCCGAGGCGAGGAAGTAGTACAGCGGGACGACGAGCAGCACCGCGTACGTCCACACCAGGATGTGGGCCGGGAGCCAGCGCTTGCCGAGCTTCATGAGTGCTGCTCCGATCAGTAGTTCTGGCGGAAGACGCGGCGGATCGTCAGCAGCCCGACGAGGCCGACGAGGAAGAGCAGGACGCCCACCGTCTGGCTGTAGCCGAGGTCGGCGGCGATGAACGCCTTCTGGTAGACGAGGAACGACAAGGTGGTCGACGACGTCCCCGGACCGCCCTGCGTCAGCAGCAGCACGTGCTGGGCCGAGCCGAACAGCGTCCAAAGGAACTGGAGCATCGTCACCACGCCCACGTAGTCGCGGATCACCGGGAAGTGCACCGACCACATCGTCCGCCAGTGCCCCGCCCCGTCCAGCTGGGCGGCCTCCCCGAGTTCGTCCGGCACACTGCCCAGCCGGGCCGCGAACAGTACGGCGGTGAAGCCGATGCCGCTCCAGATGTCCAGGGCGATCAGACACGCCAGCGCCGTCGAGGGCGAGGCCAGCCAGGCGTCGGTGAGCGAGCCCAGGCCGATGCCCGCCAACGCCCCGTTGAGCAGGCCGTCCGGGGACAGGGCGGCGTAGAAGACCATCGCCTTCGCGGGGGTCGAGATCAGCCCCGGGATGAAGAGCAGATACCGGATGACGCGGTGCCCGGGCGGGCGTTGGGCGACGTAGTACCCCAGCATGTACGCGCACACGATCATCACGGGCAGGGCGACGGCCAGTTGTACGACGGTGTTGCGGACCGCGTCCCAGAACACCGGGTCGTCCAGCACCACCCGGACGTTGTCGAGGCCCGCGAAGGACACCGGCTGGAGCATGCCCGGCCAGTGCAGGGCCGCGATCACGAAGATGGCGAGCAGCGGCCCGACCATGAACACGAGGTACCACACGAGTGCGGGAACCGCGAGGACCGTGCCGCCCTGCCGACGCCCGCGCGGAGCGGGAGCGGGGGAGGGCGGCGGTGCGGACCGACGGGCCGCGCTGCCGTCCGGCGTCGTCGTGAGCGTCGTCATGCGGTGACTCCCGGAGAACGGGTGGCGGATACGAGGAGGACCGGGCGGTGGCGGTTCATGCGGACCGGTACGCGGACTCGAGGGCGGCGCGCACCCGGGCCGCGCTCGTGCCCCGGGTGAAGGACGTGCTGGTCGCGGTGATCAGCGGCTGCGCCGCGGCGGGCGGCACGTACACGTCGGGGAGGAGGACCTGGCTCACCTCGGATCCGAGCCGCTGGGCCGCCCCCACCAACGGGAAGTCCGTACTGACGGCGTCCGTGCGCAGGGCCATGTCCCGGCCGCTCTCCGTCACGAACCGTGACACCGTCTCGGGCCGGTACATGAACCGCAGGAACTTCTCGACCTGCTCGATCTTGCGGACGCCGTTGGGGCTGATCCAGAAACCGATGAGGGTGTAGGCGCGGATGACGGTCGGATCCTCGTGCGCCGCGCCGTCGGCCAGGGGCCAGCCGCCCACCTCGGTGTGCCGGGCCACCTTCTCCGGCACCTTGGCGAGCGCCGAGGACATCGCCGACTGGATCGCCGCCTCCTCGGTGTTGAACTGCGTGGTCATCGAGTCGGACGTCAGCCCCTGCGCCTTGTCCGCGAAGACGCCGGCGTCGCGCAGGTGCGTGAAGTACTCGATGCCCCGGCGGGCGCCGCGCCCGCCGAAGTCGCCGGTGGAGTAGACGTGCCGGGCCTCCTCCTGGGACAGGAACGTCTGGATGATCTGCGCCATCAGCTTCTGCCCGGTCCAGTCGTTGCCGCCCACGGTCACGGGGGCGAGGCCCTTGGCGCGGAGCTTGCGGGTCGCGGCGATCAACGCGTCCCCCGTGGTGGGGATCTCGTCGACGCCGGCCCGGTCCAGCAGGGCGCGGTTGTAGGCGACGGGCCAGTTCGTGGCGAAGTAGGGGAACGCCCGGACCCGGCCCTCGTCGTCGGTCCAGTCGGCCAGCGCGGCGGGCAGGACCCTCTCGCGCAGCCCCCAGTCGTCCAGATAGGGGCCGACGTCGACCGTCGCGCCGACGTCCGTCCAGGCCAGCGTCTTGTCGTAGAGGTTGACCATCACGACGTCGGCCTCCTTGCGGGCCAGCCGGGAGGTCTCGTACACCTGGCCGAGGTCGTCGCCGTTGACGAGGTTCTTGACCTTCAGCCCCGGGTTCTCCTCGCGGAAGCGGTCGACGGCCGCGAGGTAGGTGGGGGAGCCCGGCGCGGTCGTGCCGAGCTGGGTGTGGACGACGAGGGTGTCCGGATCGGAGTCCGCCGACGCCAACGACGAACAGCCGGACAGAGCGGGCAGGGCAACGGCCGCAGCCAGGCCGGAACCGGCGGCGAGCAGGTCGCGCCGAGTCAGCGATGAGCGCACAGCGGGGGTCTCCAACCAAGCGGTTAACGATTGGTTAATCGATGTACCTCGTGAGGTGCGAGGACCTTATGGAGTGGAGGGACCGCGGTCAAGGGGGTGACGCCGGGGACTTCGGCGGGGCCGTTCAGGCCGTCGCGGTGTCGTCGGCGGGGATGCCCAGCCGGCCGGCCACGGTGGTGAGGGCCGCGCCCAGCGGGAGCGCGACCCGTGCGACGGCCTCCCGGTCGCCGCGGGTCGGGTCCCGGTTGACGATCAGCACCGGCGTCCCGGCCCGGGCCGCCTGGCGGACGAACCTCAGCCCCGACATCACCGTCAGCGAGGAGCCCAGGACCAGCAGAGAGGTGGCACCCCGGACCAGTTCGCGGCAGTGCTCCACGCGCGTGGGCGGGACGGCCTCGCCGAAGAACACCACGTCCGGCTTGAGGACGCCGCCGCAGACCGCGCAGGGCACCACATGGAAGTCGCCGACCTGATCGTCCGTGAGGTCGGCGTCGCCGTCCGGGTTGATCCCGGCGGCCACCGGCTCGAAGCCCGGGTTGGCCGCCTCCAGCCGCCGGGCGAGTTCGCGGCGCGGGCTGAACGCGCCGCAGGTGAGGCAGACGACGCGGTCCAGGCTTCCGTGCAGTTCGACGACGTCGTCACTGCCGGCGGCCTGGTGCAGTCCGTCGACGTTCTGGGTGATCACACCCGTGAGCAGGCCCCGACCCTCGAACGCGGCCACGGACCGGTGCCCGGCGTTGGGCCGCGCCCGGCCGAAGGTGCGCCAGCCGAGGTGGCTGCGGGCCCAGTAGCGCCGTCGGGCACCGGCGCTGCCCGTGAAGTCCTGGTACGTCATCGGCGTGTGCCGGCTCAGGCTGCCGCCCTCGCCCCGGTAGTCGGGGATGCCCGACTCCGTCGAGATCCCGGCCCCGCTCAGCAGCAGCACACCGCCGGCGCCCAGTGCTTCGGCGACGGGCTCCAGATCCGTGGTGCCCGGCGGCAGGTCCGCTCCCGGGGTCCAGCTCAGAGTGGGGCGCATGCGCATGCGGCAAGAGTACGGACACCGGGGGCCCTTCCGGGCGCCGGGCCGTCTCTGCCGTCTACCTCGGACGCGGGGGCGTGCGGGGTGGGGTGGTCGGGGTGCGGGAACGCTCTCGTCGGGCGGGGGCGGGGGCGGGACCGCGCTCGGTGAGTGGCGGCGGGCCCGTGCTCGTCGGACGGTGGCGGGTCGCGCTCAGCGGGTGGCCGCAGGCGCGCTTGGTGAGTGGCCGCGGGGTCGCGCTCAGTGGGTGGCCGCTGGGCCGTGCTCAGTGAGCGGCCACGGACTCGCGTGCAGTGTGCGGCGGCGGGAGCGTGCTCGTCGGAGGGCTGTGGGATCGCGCTCGGAGAGTAGCCGCGGGACCGCGCTCAGCGGGTGGCCGCAGGCGCGCTTGGTGAGCGGGCGGGGGATCGCGTTCAGTGGGTGGCCGCTGGGCCGTGCTCAGTGAGCGGCCACGCACTCGCGTGCAGTGTGCGGCGGCGGGAGCGTGCTCGTCGGAGGGCTGTGGGATCGCGCTCGGCGAGTAGCCGCGGAGCCGCGCTCCGCGAGTGGCCGCAGACTCGCGTGCAGTGTGCGGCGGCGGGAGCGTGCTCGTCGGAGGGCTGCAGACCCGCGCTCTGCGAGTGCCAGCGGTCCCGCGCTCCGTGAGCGGCGGCGGCGGGACCGTGCTCGTCGGACGGCCGCAGTCCCGCGCTCAGCGAGCGGCTGCGGACCCGCGCTCAGCGAACAGCTCCGGTCCGCGCCCAGCGACCCGCTCCGACATGCCCTTCCCGGGGCCGGGTGACAGACTTGCACTGGCCAGGCTGTCGGGTGGCTGGTGCCCGTACGGAGGTGCCCTGGTCCGGGAGTGGCCGATGTTCCGCAAGCGTCCGGCACTTGACGGTGAAGAGCTGCTGGCCCGGCTGGCGTCGCTGACCACTCAGGCCCGGGAGCTGGCCGAGCTGCGCAGGTCCCAGGTGGAACTCGCGATCGCCCTGCAGCGCGACATGCTGCCCGTCGACCTGCCCACGGTCCCCGGCTTCCACCTGGCCGCCTGCTACTCGCCCGCGTACGCCGGACTCAACGTGGGCGGCGACTGGTACGACGCCTTCGAGCTGCCCGACGGCCGGGTCGGACTGTCCGTCGGGGACGTCCAGGGCCACGCCATCGACGCGGCGGCCTTCATGGGCCAGGTCCGTGTCGGCCTGCGGGCGCTCGCGTCCGTGACGAGCGAGCCCGGCGACTTGCTCGCCTGCACCAACGAACTCCTGCTCTCCCTGAACAAGAACCTCTTCGCCACCTGCACCTTCATCCGCTTCGACCCGGCCACCGGCGTCCTGGAGAGCGCGCGGGCCGGCCACATCCCCTGTGTCCGGGCCGGCGCGGACGGCAGGGCGGAGGTGTGCCACGACGAGGGTGGTCCGCCGCTGGGCGTGCTGGAGGGGACCGAGTTTCCGGTGACCCGTTACCGGCTCGGCGCGGGCGGAGTGCTCGTCCTCGTCACGGACGGCGTCGTGGAAGGGCCCTCCCTCAGCATCGACGACGGGCTCGAAAGAGTGGCGCGGCTGGCGGGCCTCGCCGCCGTCGCGGGCATGGAGGCGCAGTCCCTCGCGGCCGCCGTGCTCAAGAACGCCGAGCTGATCGGACACGAGGACGACGCCGCCGTACTCGTCGTCGGCCACGGCGCACCTGCCGTTACGCCGTAGGGCGGGACGGGGCACGTCTCACCGCGCTGACCCGGCGGCGCCGGTGTCTGATGGCTGCTGTGGTGGGTATCCGTGCATGGCCGCGACCGGTCGTCCTCCTCTGCGAGACGCTGCTCGTCGCCGGTTGCTACTACGCGGCGGGGCGACTGGGCCTGTCGCAGCAGTTGACCGCCGACGGGGCGATCGTCACGCCCATCTGGCCGCCCACCGGCCTCGCCGTGGCCTGTCTGCTGCTGTTCGGGCCGCGCTGCGTGCCGGGCATCGCGCTCGGCGCGCTGCTGGTGATCGTCTCCCTCGGCCGGCCGGGGCCCGAGTCCGTCGGCATCGTGGCCGGCAACACCGTGGCCCCGGTCTGCTCCTACCTGATGCTGCGCGCGGTGGGATTCCGCGTCAGCCTGAGCCGCCTGCGCGACGGACTCGCGCTCGTCTTCCTGGGTGCGCTGACGGCCATGCTGATCAGCTCGGCGGTGGGCGTCTGGATGCTCGTCCTGTCGGACAAGCTGCCGTCGAGCGAACTCTGGCTCGTCTGGCTGGCGTGGTGGGTCGGTGACGCGATGGGCGTCGTCCTCGTCACGCCGCTGCTGCTCCTGCTGTACCGCGCGCGGCTGCCGCCGCCTTCTGCCCGGTGGACGGAGGCCGTGGGGCTCACCATCGTGGTCTGCGTACTGGTGCCGCTGATCATGTACAGCTCGGTCAGCGTGCTCTTCCTGGTCTACCCCCTGCTGATCTGGTCCGTGCTGCGCTTCCAGCTGGCGGGCGGCATACCGTGCGCCCTGCTCGCCTCGGTGATGGCCACAGTCGTGGCCCGCGAGGAGAGCGGAGCCTTCGGCAGGCTCAGCGACATCGAGACGATGATGAGACTCCAGGCGTTCAACGGGACCCTGGGGCTCACCGCGCTCCTGCTGTCCGCGGTGATCAGCGAGCAGCTCAACACCAGGCGCTCGGTGGAACGGGCCTGTCAGGAGCTGGTCGAGGCCTTGCAGCACCTGAACGCCGGGGGCTCCGGGAGCCCGGGAGCGCCCGGCGCCGGCCAGAAGTCGTAGTCGTAGTCGTTCCCGGCATCGAAGACCCTCGGTTCGCCCAGGGTGATGACGCCGTCGCCGCTGATCTGGAACAGGCCGGTGAGCTTCACGTCGCCCTTGTGCCGCGACTGGGAGAGGTACTTCGCGGCCGCCTTGATCCCGTTGGCGGTGGGGGAGATGCTCCCCTTCAGGTTCGCGTGGTCCGCCAGCAGCTCCTCGGCCTTCTGGTACGACTTCTCCGCCTCGTCGTCGCCGTGGACGACGTCGACCAGCCGCATGTCCTGGTGGGCCGAACCCAGCAGCATCGGCGGCGGCGGCGGCAGCAGCAGCCGCCGGTCGAAGCCCGGCCGGCCCTTGTCGCTCGTCCGGCCGGCACCGCCGTTCGCCGTCGTCTCAGTCACGGGTCAGACGCTCCAGGACGGCCATGGCCGCGATCACCGCCCGGCGCTCTTCCTCCGTGCACTTGTCCTGCAACTGGCCGGCGAGCCATTCCCGGCGGGCCTGCCGGTCCACTTCGACGCGGCGGCGGCCCTCGTCGGTCAGTGTGATCAGCAGGCGCCGTCCGTCGTCCGGGTCGGGCCTCCGCTCCACCAGCCCCAGGGCGGCGAGCGGAGCGATGGTCGCCGTCATGGACTGGTGCCGTACCCCTTCGCCGGCGGCGAGTTCGCTGGCCGTCACCCCGCCGCGGTCGGACAGGCGCGCGAGGAGGGTCGCCTGTCCCACGGTGATGTCCTCGGCCTCGGAGGCCTTCAGGATGCGCCGCCGCAGCCGCCTGGTGACCGCGCGGACCTCGCGCGACGCCTCGACCGCCGACGGCGCCAGGTTCTGGTTCTCGCTCATGCGGACAGGCTAACTTCCTCCACAGCCTCACCTGTACAGATTAACCTGTATAACTAGCCAAACCCGCTGGGGTGCTGTTCTGACGCCGCTCGGCCGTCAGGACGCGCTCGGCATCAGCTGCCGTACCCACGACTCGAAGGACGTGACCGTCAGGCCCAGCTTCCGCGCGAACTCGGGAGCGCGGGCTGCGGATGCTCAGGCCGCGGAGGCGAGCCGGTGCCCGGTCGGCACCGTCCGCTCCCGCGTGTCACGCGCCCGGCTGACCATGGCCGAGTGGCCGGCGGACGAGCCCGAGGCCCACCGACCGTCCGGTACCGCCGTCGCCTGACGGCACGACCGGACGCGGGGGGGGGGGCCCCCCCGGGCGGGGGGGCCGGGCGGGGGCGGGCGGGCGCGCCCCGCCGGGCGGCGCCGGGCGGCGGGGGCGCGCGCGCGCGC
>NZ_JBHXNW010000011.1:96125-141244 GCF_042717365.1 Streptomyces sp. NPDC058534 | reverse complement strand
GAAGCTCCATGCCCGACAACCTACGGACCCCGCACCACCAGCCCACCAGAATCAGTAGGAAACGCATTCAATGGGAGGAAACCTGGCCCGAAATTTTGCGGATCAACCACACATCTGATAAATAGCGTTGCTCGGCCTGTTTTAAGCGAAAGCCCCAACAGTTGAAGACCCTCGATGTCACCGGCCCCGTGGAGGTCTTCGCGGGCGCCGAGCGGCACACCCCGGGGACGTACCGCATCGGCACCGCCTCGCTGGACGGCGCTCCCGTGCGCACCTCCAGCGGTCTGACCGTCGTACCGGACCGGTCGCTCGTCGACGCACCGGACCCGGACACCCTCATCGTGCCCGGCGGGCAGGGCACCCGGAGTCCCGACCCCCGGCTGACCGACTGGCTGCGCGCACACGGACCGCACGTCCGGCGCCTGGTCTCCGTCTGCACCGGCGCCGCCCTGCTCGCCGGGGCGGGGCTCCTGGACGGCCGCCGCGCCACGACCCACTGGGCCTACTGCGACCGGCTCGCCCGCGAGCATCCGGCGGTGGACGTCGACCCCGACCCGATCTACGTCCGCGACGGCCACGTCGCCACGTCCGCCGGCGTCACCTCCGGCATCGACCTCGCCCTCGCCCTGGTGGAGGAGGACCTGGGCCGGGACGCCGCCCTGACCGTCGCCCGCCATCTGGTGGTGTTCCTGCGCCGCCCCGGCGACCAGGCCCAGTTCAGCGTCCAGCTCGCCGCCCAGACCGCGCGCCGGGAACCGCTGCGGGAACTCCAGCTGGGGGTCCCCCCACGCCCGCAAGGGCGTAGGGGGAGGATCACCGAACACCCCGGCGCCGATCGGGGCGTGGAGTCCCTCGCCGCCCGGGCCGGCCTCTCGCCGCGCCACTTCGCCCGCGCCTTCCGCGCGGAGACCGGCACGACGCCCGGCCGCTACGTCGACCGCATCCGGCTGGAACACGCCCGCCGGCTGCTGGAGGACACCGGCGACGGAGTCGAGCAGGTCTCCCGGGCCAGCGGCTACGGCACACCGGAGGCCATGCGCCGCGCCTTCGTCAAGGCCCTCGGCACCTCACCGGTGGAGTACCGCCGCCGGTTCCGTCCCGCGCCGGCCCACTGAGGCTCACCCGCACGCACCGGCACCCGCCTACCGACCGCGAATGGAACCCCGTGCAGATCGCCATCGTGCTCTTCGACCGCTTCACCGCCCTGGACGCCGTGGGCCCGTACGAGACCCTCGGCCGCCTCCCCGACGCGGAGACCGTCTTCGTCGCCGAACGGACCGGACCCGTCCGCACCGACACCGGAACCCTCGCGCTCACCGCCGACCGCACCCTGGCCGACGTACCGAGCCCCGACATCGTCGTCGTCCCCGGCGGACCGGGACAGACCCCGCAGATGGAGAACGAGACCCTCCTGGACTGGCTGCGTACCGCCGACGCCACCAGCACCTGGACCACGTCCGTGTGCACCGGCTCCCTGCTGCTGGCCGCCGCCGGGCTGCTGCGGGGGCGCCGCGCCACCTCGCACTGGCTGGCCCTGGACCACCTCGGGCGCTTCGGCGCCGAGCCGACCGGGGAGCGGGTGGTCACCGACGGCAAGTACGTCACCGCGGCCGGCGTCTCCGCCGGCATCGACATGGGTCTGACGCTGCTCGGCCGGATAGCCGGTGACGACCACGCGCGCGCGGTCCAGCTGATGACCGAGTACGACCCGCAGCCGCCCTACGACGCCGGGTCCCCGCAGAAGGCGCCCGCGCACCTCGTGGCGGAGTTCCGCGACCGGAGCCGGTTCATCCCGGCGTAGCGGCGCTCCAGCCGAAACGCGGCGGCCGGCGCTCCAGGAAGGCGGCGACCCCCTCGGCGGTGTCGCCGCTGCCGCGTGCCTGCTCGGCCCAGTGGGCGTCCCGGTCCGTGCGCCCGTTCGCGAACTCCTTCGCCGCGGCCTGCGTCAGCCGCGAGCGGGACGCCAGTACCCGGGTGAACTCCGCGACCCGCTTGCCGAGTTCGCCCTCCGGCAGCACCTCGTCGACCAGGCCGGTGCGCAGCGCCCGTGCCGCGTCGATCAACTCCCCGCTGAACAGCAGGTACTTCGCGGTGGCCGGGCCGGTCAGCGCGACCAGCCGCCGGGTCGAGGACGCCGCGTACACCACCCCGAGCTTGGCCGGGGTCACGCCGAACAGCGCCGACTCCTCGGCGATGCGCAGGTCGCAGGCGGCCGCCAGCTGGGCCCCGCCGCCGACGCAGTGACCGCGGATTGCCGCGAGCGTCGGCTTGGGGAACGCGGCGAGCGCCTCCTCGGCGAGCACGGCCAGCCGCTGCGCCGGCTCCGGCGACTCCCGCAGCGTCGCGATGTCGGCGCCCGCGCAGAACGTCGCCCCCTCACCGGTGAGCACCAGCACCCGCACGGCCGGATCCGCGGCCAGGTCGTCCAGCAGCGGTGGCAGCGCCCGCCACATCGCGGCCGTCATGGCGTTGCGCTTGGCCGGGTGGTGGACGACGACGGTGGCGACCGAGTCGGCGACCTCGTGCAGCAGCTGCGGCTCCATGGGCCGGATGCTATCCGGCGACTCTCCTGGTCCCAGCGGACGGGCAACCGGGGACAGGAACGGTCCCAGGATCGGACCGTGTCTTCCGCAGGCGGTCAGAACCGCTCGATACCTGCTGACTTGTGTTCAGTCCACCGGTGCGGAGCGACGCGTTACCAACACTCAGGGGTGTGGTGACTATCGAGCCCAAGGGTGGCGACCGGACGATGGACGAGACCGGGCCCGCCGGGCCGCTGCCGTACGAAGGGGTCTGGCGGTTCACCGCCCCCGCGGTGGACGCCTCCGTGCCGCAGGCCCGGCACGCCGTGCGGGACCTCCTGGTGCGCCAGGGCGTGCCGGTCTCCGACGACGTGACCCAGGCGCTGCTGCTGATCGTCTCGGAGCTGGTCACGAACGCGGTCCGGCACGCGGCGGTGCTGTCGCCGGTGGTCGCCGTGGAGGTCGCCGTCGGGCCCGAGTGGGTGCGGGTGGCGGTGGAGGACGACCACCCCTACCGCCCGACCGCCCTGGAGACCGACTACGGGCGGACGGGCGGGCGCGGGCTGCTGCTGGTCCGCGAGCTGACCCGGGAGGCGGGCGGAGCCTGCGACGTGGTCCACACGGCGACCGGCGGCAAGGTGATCTGGGCCGCGCTGCCGCTCAAGCACGCCCTGCCTTAGGTCTCACCAGCCGGCCGACGGGCCCGTCAGCTCGCGGACGGCCGGACGGGCGGCGTCCAGCACGGTCATGAACCACGCCGAGAAGGTGTCCCGCCCGTGCCGCTCGGACAGCTCGGCCGGCGAGACGAAGGACGTCCCGGCGACCTCCTCGGGGTCAGGCCGCGGCTCCGCCTGGACCAGGCCGACGAACAGGTGGTTGTACTCCTGCTCGACCAGCCCGGAGGCCGGGTCGGGGTGGTTGTAGCGCACCGTGCCGGCCTCGGCGAGCAGGGACGGCGAGACACCCAGCTCCTCGTACGTCCGCCGGGCCGCCGCCGCGAACGGCGCCTCTCCGGGATAGGGGTGACCGCAGCAGGTGTTGGACCACACACCGGGGGAGTGGTACTTGCCCAGCGCCCGCTGCTGGATCAGCAGCCGGCCGCGCTCGTCGAAGAGGAACACGGAGAAGGCGCGGTGCAGCTGCCCGGGGGGCTGGTGCGCGGAGAGCTTCTCCGCGGTGCCGATCGTCACGCCGTTCTCGTCGACCAGTTCCAGCAAAATCGCGTCTGCGGTGCCGTTCGACGAAGTGTGCGTCGCGGTGGCAGGAGTGATCGGCATACCCATCCTTCACATCGGTCCTCGCGCCCCAAGTGTGCCGTACGAATCCGGCACTCCCGGGACTTACCGGCGTACCCGCATGTCCCACGCGGCCGGCGCGCGGCGACGGGTGCCACCGGTGAGGACGCCGAGGAGGGGCCCGATGGGTGATCGTGCCCGGCGCCGCGGTCCGGGAACCGCCCGGGGCGTGACCGGGAGGGGCGGCACCGGGGCACCGGGAGTGACCGCACGGCGGACGGAGGCCCTCGACGGCGCGTCGCCCCGCGCACGCGCCCCCCGCGACCGGATGGCCTCCCGCGTCAGCACACCTTCAGTGCCGTGCCCTCAGTTCCGTGCCCTCAGCGCCGTGCCCTCAGTGGCACAGGCGCGCCTCGTGCTCGGCGTGCCCGCCGGGTTCCAGCTGGAAGGTGCAGTGCTCCACGTCGAAGTGGTCGCCGAGGCAGCCCTGCAACTCGTGCAGCATCTTCTCGTGGCCGATCGCGCTCAGCGTCTCGCCGCTCACCACCACGTGCGCCGACAGCACCGGCATGCCCGAGGTGATCGTCCAGGCGTGCAGGTCGTGCACGTCCTCGACGCCGTCCAGCGCCAGTATGTGGGCGCGCACCTCGCCGATGTCCACGCCCTTGGGAGCCGCCTCCAGGAGCACGTCCAGGGTCTCGCGCAGCAGCCGCAAAGTGCGCGGCACGATCATCAGACCGATGACCAGCGACGCGATCGGGTCGGCCGGCTGCCAGCCCGTGGCCAGGATCACCAGCGCCGAGACGATCACCGCCAGGGAGCCCAGTGCGTCGGCCGCCACCTCCAGGAAGGCGCCGCGCACGTTGAGGCTGTCCTTCTGGCCGCGCATCAGGAGCGACAGCGACACCACGTTCGCCACCAGGCCGATCGCGCCGAAGACGACGGTCAGCCCGCCCTGGGTGCCGGCGGGTGTGACGAACCGCTCGATCGCCTCGTACAGCACGTACCCGCCCACCCCGAGCAGCAGCAGACAGTTGGCCAGGGCGGCGAGGATCTCGGCGCGGGCGTAGCCGAAGGTGCGCCGGTCGCTGGCCGGCCGGCTCGCGAAGTGCACCGCCAGCAGCGCCATGCCGAGGCCCAGGGCGTCCGTCGCCATGTGCGCCGCGTCGGCGATCAGGGCCAGCGAGTCGGCCAGCACCCCGCCGACGATCTCGACGACCATGACGGTGAGGGTGATCCCCAGTGCCACCCGGAGCCTGCCGCGGTACGCGGCCGTCGCGGTCCCGCCGGCCGGCGCCCCGTGCGCGTGTCCGTGATCGTGCCCAGCCCCCATGAGAAAGCCGCCTCCCTGTCTGTCCGGCGTCCAGCGCCTGGCCTCCGGATCACAGTCAACTACGGGTAGGGGGTATCCGGCAACGCGGCACTGAACACCGTTGTCATGTGCCCTGACCTGCGTAAACGTTATGCAGGTCAGAGGGTGGGCGACACCCGGGGGCGCGTCTGCGCCAGTTGACCGAACGGTCGGCGCACGGGCCGCCCTGACCGTGCGCGAACGTCCGCGGACACTGGGCGATGTCCGTGATGCCCGGTCTGGGAGCGCGGTTTGTGAGCGGGGGCCCGGATCCACGATGATGATCGCGGCAAAGGCGGGTGCAAGCGGCGCCGACCGACTGTGAAACGGGCGGTGAACACGGCGTTCCCGGCATCCGATAGCCTCTGCCGACACGCCGCCCGGGTGCCGCCGGCACGGGCGTCCCACCATGCACAGGCCCGGCGTTCCAGGCACCGGGCACCAGGGAGTGAGTTCGGTTGCCGACCGCCATCCTCACCGGTCAGCCGGTCCCCGGTTCGTCGATCGAGAGCGAACTGCGGTCCCTGGGCTTCGACGTGCAGCACGCCTCCGGCGCCGCCGACACCGAGACCCTGCTGGCCCGCGTCCCGGCCGCGGAACGGGTCGCCGTGGTCGACGCCCGCTTCGTGGGCCACCCGCACGCCCTGCGCCTCGGCCTCACCGACCCCCGCTTCCCGCTCGCCGCCGTCCCGGGCGCGGTGACCGCCCGGCCCGACGGCCGGCAGGCCCTCACCCGGGCGATGGCCCGCGAGAACTCCGCGGGCGGCGGCACGGCTGGTGGGGGTGCCCCCGCGCGAGCGCAGCCGAGCGTGGGGGACGTCGACAGCCTCGCCGACCGGATCACCGCCGCCCTCGACGCCGACGGTGCCGCCGTGCACCGCCCCGAGCTGGGCAGCCTCGTCGCCGCCGTCCCCGCCGACCCGCAGGCCCGCAACGAGGCACGGCAGGCGGCCGCCGCCGTCGACGACGAGGCCGTACGCCTGAAGTCGGCGGTCAAGGCCCGTGACGGCTTCGTCACCACCTTCGCCATCAGCCCCTACTCCCGCTACATCGCCCGCTGGTGCGCCCGGCGCGGACTGACCCCCAACCAGGTCACCACCGCCTCGCTGCTCACCGCGCTCATAGCGGCCGGCTGCGCGGCCACCGGCACCCGCGGCGGCTTCGTCGCCGCCGGCGTCCTGCTGATCGCGTCCTTCGTCCTCGACTGCACCGACGGGCAGCTCGCCCGCTACTCCCTGCAGTACTCCACGCTCGGCGCCTGGCTGGACGCCACCTTCGACCGCGCCAAGGAGTACGCCTACTACGCGGGCCTCGCCCTCGGAGCCGCCCGCGGCGGCGACGACGTGTGGGCCCTCGCGCTCGGCGCGATGGTGCTCCAGACCTGCCGGCACGTCGTCGACTTCTCGTTCAACGAGGCGAATGCCGACAGCACGGCCGCCGCCGCCAACACCAGTCCCACCGCCGCCCTCTCCGACCGGCTCGACAGCGTCGGCTGGACGGTCTGGCTCCGCCGCATGATCGTCCTGCCCATCGGCGAGCGCTGGGCCATGATCGCCGTCCTGACCGCGGTCGCCACCCCCCGGATCACGTTCTACGCGCTGCTGATCGGCTGCGCCTTCGCCGCGACGTACACCACGGCGGGCCGGGTCCTGCGCTCGCTGACCCGGAAGGCGACCCGGACCGACCGGGCCGCGAAGGCGCTGGCCGACCTCGCCGACTCCGGGCCGCTCGCCGAGGCCGGCGCCAAGGGCCTCGCGAAGACCGCCCGCGGGCTGCCCGGCTTCACCGCTCCCGCGCTCGCCCTGCTCGGCGGCCTCGCCGTCGTCGCGACGGCCGCGTTCACCGACTTCGGCGGCCCCTGGCCGCTCCTCGGCGCGATCGTCTACGTGCTGACCGGTGCCCTGGCCGTCGCCCGCCCCCTCAAGGGCGCCCTCGACTGGCTCGTCCCGCCGTTCTTCCGGGCCGCCGAGTACGGCACCGTCCTGGTACTGGCGGCGAAAGCCGAAGTGAACGGGGCGCTTCCGGCGGCTTTCGGGCTGGTGGCCGCGGTCGCCTACCATCACTACGACACGGTCTACCGCATCCGTGGCGACGCGGGCGCGCCGCCGCAGTGGCTGGTGCGGACGACCGGGGGGCACGAGGGCCGCACGCTGGTGATCACCGTCCTGGCCGTGCTGCTCACCGCCACACAGTTCAAGGTCGCGCTCACGGTCCTCGCCGTGGCCGTGGCACTCGTGGTGCTCGTGGAGAGCATCCGCTTCTGGGTCGCCGCCCACAAGGTCGGCGCACCCGCCGTACACGACGAAGGAGAACCCGCATGATCGGCCTCGTGCTGGCGGCCGGCGCCGGACGCCGTCTGCGCCCCTACACCGACACCCTGCCCAAGGCACTGGTCCCGGTCGGCCCCGAGGGTGCGGAGGACAGCATCACGGTGCTGGACCTGACGCTGGCGAACTTCGCCGAGGTCGGCCTGACCGAGGTCGGGATCATCGTCGGCTACCGCAAGGAAGCCGTGTACGACCGCAAGGAGGCGCTGGAGCAGAAGTACGGCGTCAAGCTCACCCTCATCGACAACGACAAGGCCGAGGAGTGGAACAACGCCTACTCCCTGTGGTGCGGCCGTGACGCCCTCAAGGACGGCGTGATCCTCGCCAACGGCGACACCGTGCACCCGGTCTCCGTCGAGAAGACCCTGCTCGCCGCCCGCGGCGACGGCAAGAAGATCATCCTCGCCCTCGACACGGTGAAGAACCTCGCCGAGGAGGAGATGAAGGTCGTCGTCGACCCCGACAAGGGCGTCCAGCGCATCACCAAGCTGATGGACCCGGCCGAGGCGACCGGCGAGTACATCGGCGTCACCCTCATCGAGGGCGAGGCCGCCGTGGAGCTGGCCGACGCCCTGAAGACGACCTTCGAGCGCGACCCGCAGCTCTACTACGAGGACGGCTACCAGGAGCTGGTCAACCGCGGCTTCAAGGTCGACGTGGCGCCGATCGGCGACCTCAAGTGGGTCGAGATCGACAACCACGACGACCTCGCCAAGGGCAGGGAGATCGCGTGCCAGTACTGACGAGGCTCATCCCGTCGCCGGTCGTCGTGGACATCCGCGCGGGTGCCCTCGACGACCTGGGAGGTGTGCTCGCCGACGAGCGCATCTCCCACTCGGGCAAGCTCGCCGTAGCCGTCAGCGGCGGTTCCGGCGCCCGGCTGCGTGAGCGCGTCACTCCTTCCCTGCCCGGCGCCGACTGGTTCGAGGTCGGCGGCGGCACCCTGGACGACGCGATCAAACTGGCCGGCGCCATGAAGGGCGGCCACTACGACGCGGTCGTCGGCCTCGGCGGCGGCAAGATCATCGACTGTGCCAAGTTCGCCGCGGCGCGCATCGGCCTCCCGCTGGTCGCCGTGCCCACGAACCTCGCGCACGACGGTCTGTGCTCGCCGGTCGCCACCCTGGACAACGACGCGGGCCGCGGCTCCTACGGCGTGCCGAACCCGATCGCGGTCGTCATCGACCTGGACGTCATCCGCGCGGCCCCGGCCCGCTTCGTGCGCGCCGGCATCGGTGACGCCGTCTCCAACGTCTCCGCGATCGCGGACTGGGAGCTGGCCAACCGGGTCAAGGGGGAGCGGATCGACGGCCTGGCCGCCGCCATGGCCCGCCAGGCGGGCGAGGCCGTGCTCCGGCACCCGGGCGGCATCGGGGACAACGAGTTCCTCCAGGTGCTGGCCGAGGCGCTGGTGCTCAGCGGCATCGCCATGTCGGTGTCGGGCGACTCGCGGCCGTCCTCGGGCGCCTGCCACGAGATCAACCACGCCCTCGACCTGCTCTTCCCCACCCGCGCGGCCGCCCACGGCGAGCAGTGCGGACTGGGCGCGGCCTTCGCGATGTACCTGCGCGGGGCCCACGAGGAGTCCGCCCACATGGCCGAGGTGCTGCGCCGGCACGGGCTGCCGGTGCTGCCGGAGGAGATCGGCTTCACACCCCAGGAGTTCTTCCGGGCCGTGGAGTACGCCCCCCGGACCCGGCCCGGCCGCTACACGATCCTCGAGCACCTCGACCTGAAAACCGACCAGATCAAGGACCTGTACGCCGACTATGTCAAGGCCATCGGTAGCTGAACTACGTCCGGTCGTCCATCCCGCGGGGGTCAAGGACCGGCGCAGCGGTGAGCACTGGGCGGGACGCCTCTACATGCGCGAGGTCTCGCTGCGGATCGACCGCTACCTGGTGAACACCAGGATCACGCCCAACCAGCTCACGTACCTGATGACCGTCTGCGGCGTCCTGGCCGCCCCGGCCCTGCTGGTGCCGGGCATCTGGGGCGCCGTGCTCGGCGTCGTCGCGGTCCAGCTCTACCTGCTGCTGGACTGCGTCGACGGGGAGATCGCCCGCTGGCGCAAGCAGTACTCGCTCGGCGGCGTCTACCTGGACCGGGTCGGCGCCTACCTGACCGACGCCGCGGTCCTGGTCGGCCTCGGCCTGCGCGCCGCGGACGTGTTCGGCACCGGGCGGATCGACTGGCTGTGGGCCTTCCTCGGCACCCTGGCCGCGCTCGGCGCCATCCTGATCAAGGCGGAGACCGACCTCGTCGGCGTGGCCCGGCACCAGACCGGCAAGGCGCCGGTCGCGGAGGCCGCATCCGAGCCGCGCTCCTCCGGCATGGCGCTGGCCCGCCGGGCCGCCGGGGCGCTCAAGTTCCACCGGCTGATCCTCGGCATCGAGGCGTCCCTCCTGATCCTCGTCCTCGCGATCGTCGACGAGAGCCGCGGCGACCTGTTCTTCACCCGCCTCGGCACCGCCGTACTCGCCGGCATCGCGCTGCTGCAGACCCTGCTGCACCTGGTGTCCATCCTCGCCTCCAGCAGGCTGAAGTGAGCGGGCCCATGAAGGTCGGCGCCGTCGTCATCACGATGGGCAACCGCCCCGAGGAGCTGCGGGCCCTGCTCGACTCGGTCGCGGGGCAGGACGGCGACCCGGTCCAGGTCGTCGTCGTCGGCAACGGCTCGCCCGTCCCGGAGGTGCCGGACGGCGTGCGCACCGTCGAGCTGCCCGAGAACCTGGGCATCCCCGGCGGCCGCAACGTCGGCATCGAGGCCTTCGGACCGGGCGGGAGCGACGTCGACATCCTGCTCTTCCTCGACGACGACGGCCTGCTCGCCCGCGCCGACACCGCCGAGCTGTGCCGCGAGGCGTTCGCGGCCGACGACGGGCTGGGCATCATCAGCTTCCGCATCGCCGACCCGGACACCGGCGAGACCCAGCGTCGGCACGTCCCCCGGCTGCGCGCCTCCGACCCGATGCGCTCCTCCCGGGTGACCACCTTCCTCGGCGGCGCCAACGCCGTGCGCACCCGCGTCCTCACGCAGGTCGGCGGTCTCCCGGACGCGTTCTTCTACGCCCACGAGGAGACCGACCTGGCCTGGCGGGCGCTCGACGCGGGCTGGATGATCGACTACCGGTCCGACATGGTGCTCAACCACCCCACGACCGCCCCGTCCCGGCACGCGGTCTACCACCGTATGGTCGCCCGCAACCGCGTCTGGCTCGCCCGCCGCAACCTCCCCGCGCTCCTGGTCCCGGTCTACCTGGGCGTCTGGATGCTGCTCACCCTGCTGCGCCGCCCGTCGCGACCTGCGCTGAAGGCCTGGTTCGGCGGTTTCCGGGAAGGCTGGGCGACCCCGTGCGGTCCCCGCCGGCCCATGCGGTGGCGTACGGTGTGGCGCCTGACCCGGCTGGGCCGCCCTCCGGTGATCTGACAAGCTCGTACCCGAGCGTCCCGGCCCCGACCGGGGCCAACAGGTCCGTGCCAGGCCCGCGCGGCCGAGCATTCCGAAGACGAAAGTATCCACCAGTGAGTGAGACAACGCACGACGGCACGGTCGCCATGACCAAGCCCGTGGCGCCCGACGAGGGCCTCGCACCGGCCCGGCTCGCCGCCAAGTACGGGCTGTCCGTGAGCGGTGCCCGGCCGTCCCTCGTGGAGTACGTCCGTCAGCTCTGGGGCCGACGGCACTTCATCCTCGCCTTCTCCCAGGCGAAGCTGACCGCCCAGTACAGCCAGGCCAAGCTCGGCCAGCTGTGGCAGGTGGCCACCCCGCTGCTCAACGCGCTCGTCTACTTCCTGATCTTCGGCCTGATCCTGAACGCGGGCAAGGGCATGCCGAAGGACGTGTACATCCCGTTCCTGGTGACGGGTGTGTTCGTCTTCACCTTCACCCAGTCCTCGGCCATGGCGGGCGTACGCGCGATCTCCGGCAACCTCGGCCTGGTGCGCGCGCTGCACTTCCCGCGCGCCTCGCTCCCCATCTCGTTCGCGCTGCAGCAGCTCCAGCAGCTGCTGGCCTCGATGATCGTGATGTTCGCGGTGGTGATCGGGTTCGGCAGCTACCCGTCGCTGTCCTGGCTGCTGGTGGTGCCGGCGCTCGTCCTGCAGTTCCTCTTCAACGTGGGCCTGGCGCTGATCGTGGCCCGCATGGGGGCCAAGACCCCGGACCTGGCCCAGCTGATGCCGTTCATCATGCGGACCTGGATGTACGCGTCGGGCGTCATGTTCTCCATCCCGATCATGCTGGAGCAGCACCCGTCCTGGATCTCGGACGTCCTCCAGTGGAACCCCGCCGCCATCTACATGGACCTGATCCGCTTCGCGCTCATCGACGGGTACGGCTCCGAGAACCTGCCGCCGCACGTGTGGGCGGTCGGGCTCGGCTGGGCCGTGGCCCTCGCCGTGGGCGGCTTCGTGTACTTCTGGAAGGCGGAGGAGAGGTACGGCCGTGGCTGAGCAGCAGCAGGGCGAGCGGGTGCCGACGGTCATCGCGGACGAACTGCACATCGTCTACCGGGTCAACGGCGCCAAGACCGGCAAGGGCAGCGCGACCGCCGCCCTGAGCAGGATCATCAAGCGAGGCTCCGACGACGCGGCACGGGGCGTGCGCAAGGTGCACGCCGTGCGGGGCGTCTCCTTCACCGCCTACCGGGGCGAGGCCATCGGCCTCATCGGTTCCAACGGGTCCGGCAAGTCGACCCTGCTGCGGGCCATCGCCGGCCTGCTGCCCGCCGAGCGCGGCAAGGTCTACACGGACGGCCAGCCCTCGCTGCTCGGCGTGAACGCGGCCCTGATGAACGACCTGACCGGTGAGCGGAACATCATCCTCGGCGGCCTGGCCATGGGCATGACCCGTGAGCAGATCAAGGAGCGCTACCAGGACATCGTCGACTTCTCCGGGATCAACGAGAAGGGCGACTTCATCACCCTGCCGATGCGCACGTACTCCTCCGGCATGTCCGCCCGCCTGCGCTTCTCCATCGCCGCCGCCAAGGACCACGACGTCCTGATGATCGACGAGGCGCTGGCCACCGGTGACCGCAAGTTCCAGACCCGCTCCGAGGAGCGCATCCGGGAGCTGAAGAAGGAAGCGGGCACCGTCTTCCTGGTCAGCCACAACAACAAGTCCATCCGCGATACCTGCAACCGCGTCCTGTGGCTGGAGCGCGGCGAACTGCGCATGGACGGCCCGACGGACGAGGTGCTCAAGGAGTACGAGAAGTTCACGGGCAAGTAGGCCGACACGCCGGGGCCTCGCCGGGACGGTTCCGGCGAGGCCCCCGCATGTGCAAAGGAACCGTCAACTCCTGGCGTTCTCAGGAATCTTGAAGTGAATCGGTGTGTTGTTGTGATGCGCCGAGCACCCCGGCGGAAGTCCGTGAGTTGTACAACGTAAGCTGGACCGGTCCTGAATCGCGGCACATGGGGCGATAATGCCCGACACCCTCCAGCGGGCCTGCCGCGCGGGCCGCCGGGGCGGCGTGTCCGAAATAGTGTGTATTCGGTCGGCAGTGTAGAACGGGAGATGTGACGGCAATGGCTACGGAAACTCCCCAGCTCCCCGAAGCGTGCGCCGTCGACGCGGAGCGCGGCACCCTGGCCAAGGCCGCCGACGAGAACTTCCCCGTGGCCCCCTTCTTCCTGCCGCGCGACTGGCGCACCGACCTGATGGCCGTGTACGGCTTCGCCCGCCTCGTCGACGACATCGGCGACGGCGACCTCGCCCCGGGCGGCGCCGACGCCCGCCTCCTCGGCGTCCCCGACGACCGCGCCGACGACCGGGTGCTGATGCTGGACGCATTCGAGGAGGACCTGTACCGGGTCTTCGACGGCACCCCCCGCCACCCGCTGCTGCGCCGTCTGCGGCCCACCGTCCGCCGCCGCTCGCTGACCCCCGCGCCCTTCCTCGGTCTGATCGCCGCCAACCGCCAGGACCAGCTCGTACGGCGGTACGAGACCTACGACGACCTCCTCGCCTACTGCGAGCTGTCCGCCAACCCGGTCGGCCACCTCGTCCTCGCCGTCACCGGCACCGCGACGCCCGAGCGGATCCGCCGCTCCGACGCCGTCTGCACCGCCCTGCAGATCGTCGAGCACCTCCAGGACGTCGCCGAGGACCTCGGCCGGGACCGGATCTACCTGCCCGCCGAGGACATGAGGCGCTTCCACGTCCAGGAGGCGGACCTCGCCGCGCCCACCGCCGACGCGTCGGTGCGCGCCCTGCTCGCGTACGAGGCCCGGCGCGCCCACGACCTGCTGGACGAGGGCGCCCCCCTGGTGAGCAGCGTCCACGGCAGGCTGCGCCTGCTGCTCGCGGGGTTCGTGGCGGGGGGAAGGGCCGCACTGCGGGCGATCGCCGACGCGGATCACGACGTACTGCCCGGCCCGCCCAAGCCCGGCAAGCTCCGGTTGCTGCGCGAGGCGGGCCTGGCCCTGCGAGGAGAGGGGTGATCGGGACCGTGGACTCGTCAGCGAACATGCCGGCGCCGGTGCTCGCCGCCTACAGCTACTGCGAGGCCGTCACCGGTCAGCAGGCACGCAACTTCGCCTACGGCATCCGGCTGCTGCCCACGCCGAAGCGGCGGGCGATGTCGGCGCTGTACGCGTTCTCGCGCCGCGTCGACGACATCGGTGACGGGGCGCTGGCCGACGACGTCAAGGTCGCCCGGCTGGACGAGACCCGGGCGGTGCTCGCCCGGATCCACGACGGCGCGGTCGACGAGGACGACACCGACCCGGTCGCCGTCGCCCTCGCCCACGCCGCGCGCGCCTTCCCGATCCCGCTCGGCGGCCTCGACGAGCTGATCGACGGCGTCCAGATGGACGTACGCGGCGAGACCTACGAGACCTGGGACGACCTGCGGACCTACTGCCGCTGTGTCGCGGGCGCCATCGGACGCCTCTCCCTCGGCGTGTTCGGCACCGAACCGGGGGCGCACGGAGCCGACCGCGCGCCCGAGTACGCCGACACGCTCGGCCTCGCACTCCAGCTCACCAACATCCTGCGGGACGTCCGCGAAGACGCCGAGGGCGGACGCACCTACCTGCCCGCCGACGACCTCGCCAAGTTCGGCTGCTCGGCCGGGTTCAACGGGCCGACGCCCCCCGCGGGCTCCGACTTCGCGGGCCTCGTGCACTTCGAGGTGCGCCGGGCCCGCGCCCTCTTCGCCGAGGGCTACCGGCTGCTCCCCATGCTCGACCGGCGCAGCGGAGCCTGCGTGGCCGCCATGGCCGGCATCTACCGCCGGCTCCTCGACCGCATCGAGCGCGACCCGGAGGCCGTGCTGCGCGGCCGCGTCTCGCTCCCCGGCCGCGAGAAGGCGTACGTCGCCGTGCGCGGCCTGTCCGGCCTTGACACCCGGCACGTCACCCGCCGGGCCGTCAGGAGGCGCGCCTGATGGACACACCCGGCACACGCGACACGCCGGCCCCGGATCGGACCACCGCCGTGCACCGGCGGGCAACCCTCCGGTGGCGGTCGGCGTCCCTGACTGAGACGGTCGGCCGTACGCCGTTCAAACACCACGGCGACCGGACCGGGAAGGGCGCACGATGACGCACGCCAACGGCACGCGTGACGGGGGGCAGGTCGCGGACGTCACCGCCCTCCGTCCCGGCGCGCACGCCGTGGTGGTCGGCGGCGGCCTCGCCGGGGTGAGTTCCGCCCTCGCGCTCGCCGACGCCGGCGTGCGGGTCACCCTGCTCGAAGGACGGCCCCGTCTGGGCGGGCTCGCCTTCTCGTTCCGGCGCGGCGACCTCACCGTCGACAACGGCCAGCACGTCTACCTGCGCTGCTGCACCGCCTACCGCTGGCTCCTCGACCGCATCGACGGAGCCGCGCTCGCTCCCGTGCAGGACCGCCTCGACGTGCCCGTCCTCGACCTGGCCCGGCCCGAGGGCAGACGGCTCGGCAGACTGCGCCGCGACGCGCTGCCCGTCCCCCTGCATCTGGGGCGCAGCCTCGCGACGTACCCCCATCTCTCCCTCACCGAGCGCGCCGGGGTCGGGCGGGCCGCGCTCGCGCTCAAGGGGCTCGACCTCGCCGATCCGGCCCTGGACACCCAGGACTTCGGCAGCTGGCTGACCGCGCACGGTCAGTCGGCGCGTGCCGTCGAGGCCCTGTGGGACCTGGTCGGGGTCGCCACCCTCAACGCGGTCGCGCGCGACGCCTCACTGGGGCTCGCCGCGATGGTGTTCAAGACCGGCCTGCTGTCCGACCCGGGCGCGGCCGACATCGGCTGGGCCCACGTCCCGCTGGGTGAGCTGCACGACCGGCTGGCCCGCAGGGCGCTCGACTCCGCGGGCGTGCGTACCGAGGTCCGTACCCGCGTCACCTCCCTCCATGTGAACGAGAACGGGGGCTGGAGCGTTCAGGTTCCCGACGAGACGCTCGACGCCGACGCGGTCGTCCTCGCCGTACCGCAGCGCGAGGCGCACGACCTGCTGCCGGACGGCGCCCTCGACGCCCCGGAGAACCTGCTGGAGATCGGCACCGCGCCGATCCTCAACATCCACGTGATCTACGACCGCAAGGTGCTCGCCGCGCCGTTCCTGACGGCGCTCGGCACCCCGGTCCAGTGGGTGTTCGACCGTACCGAGGCCTCCGGGCTGAAGGAGGGTCAGTACCTGGCGCTGTCGCAGTCGACCGCGCAGCACGAGATCGACGAGCCCGTGGCCACGTTGCGCGAGCGGTACCTGCCCGAACTGGAGCGGCTGCTGCCGCGCAGCCGCGGTGCCGAGGTGACGGACTTCTTCGTGACCAGGGAGCGCACCGCGACGTTCGCCCCCGCCCCCGGCGTCGGCCGCCTCCGGCCCGGCGCCCGCACCAAGGCACCCGGCCTCTACCTGGCCGGAGCGTGGACCGCCACCGGGTGGCCCGCGACCATGGAGAGTGCGGTTCGCAGCGGTGTCGGAGCGGCGGGCGCCGCTCTCGGCGCCCTGGGCCGGTCCCGCGGACTCCTTCCCGATTTCTTCGAGGAGGCGGCATGAGAGCCGACCCGCGCGGGGCCGGCTCCCGCACTCCCGGTACCGCAACTGGAGGAAAGACTGTGCCCACTGTGCCCCCCGGCCCGAAGGCCGCTCCGAGGACCACGGTGGACGTGACCGCGCTGCTGGAGCGCGGCCGGACCCTGGCCACGCCGGTCCTGCGGGCGGCCGTCGACCGCCTCGCACCTCCCATGGACACCGTCGCCGCCTATCACTTCGGCTGGATCGACGCCCAGGGCAACCCCGCGGACGGCGACGGCGGCAAGGCCGTCCGCCCCGCGCTCGCCGTGCTCTCCGCCGAGGTCACCGGCGCGGCCCCCGAGGTCGGCGTGCCCGGCGCGGTGGCCGTGGAACTGGTGCACAACTTCTCCCTGCTGCACGACGACCTGATGGACGGCGACGAGCAGCGCCGCCACCGTGACACCGTCTGGAAGGTGCACGGCCCCGCCCAGGCCATCCTGGTCGGCGACGCCCTCTTCGCCCTCGCCAACGAGGTGCTGCTCGAACTGGGCACCGTCGAGGCCGGCCGCGCCACCCGCCGCCTCACCAGCGCCACCCGCGCCCTGATCGACGGTCAGGCCCAGGACATCTCCTACGAGCACCGCGACCGCGTCAGCGTCGAGGAGTGCCTGGAGATGGAGGGCAACAAGACCGGCGCCCTGCTCGCCTCCGCCAGCTCCATCGGCGCGGTGCTCGGCGGCGCCGACGAGCACACCGCGGACACCCTGGAGAAGTACGGCTACCACCTGGGCCTCGCCTTCCAGGCCGTCGACGACCTGCTCGGCATCTGGGGCGACCCGGAGGCGACCGGCAAGCAGACCTGGAGCGACCTGCGCCAGCGCAAGAAGTCCCTCCCCGTCGTCGCCGCCCTCGCGGCGGGCGGCCCGGCCTCCGAACGGCTCGGCGAGATCCTCGCGGCCGACGCCAAGGCCAGTGACTTCGCGAACTTCTCCGAGGAGGAGTTCGCGGCCCGCGCCGCCCTCATCGAGGAGGCGGGCGGGCGCGAGTGGACCGCCGACGAGGCGCGCCGCCAGCACACCATCGCCATCGAAGCCCTCGACGCCGTCGACATGCCCGAGCGGGTGCGGGACCGGTTCGCGGCGCTCGCCGACTTCGTCGTCGTACGAAAGAGATGATCACTATCGGCCGAATAGCCCTCGCGTAGTCGCCGGCCGGTGTCCTCGACGGACAGGCACCGGCCGACGGCGGACCCAAGCAGAGCCCCCGATTCCCACTGCACGAAGGGGAAGCCATGACAGCGACGACCGACGGAAGCACCGGGGCGGCCCTGAAGCCCCTCGCGCCCTCGGCCAGCGAAACCGACATCACCGTCCCCGCCGCGGCGGCCGGGGTACCGGAAGCCGCCGCCCGCGCCACCCGGCGCGCCACGGACTTCCTGCTCTCCCGGCAGGACGCCCAGGGCTGGTGGAAGGGCGACCTCGAAACCAACGTCACGATGGACGCCGAGGACCTGCTGCTGCGTCAGTTCCTCGGCATCCAGGACGAGGAGACCACCCGCGCCGCCGCGCTGTTCATCCGCGGCGAGCAGCGCGAGGACGGCGCCTGGGCCACCTTCTACGGCGGCCCCGGCGACCTGTCCGCCACCATCGAGGCCTACGTCGCCCTCCGCCTGGCCGGCGACGCCCCCGACGCGCCGCACATGGCGAAGGCGTCGGAGTGGGTCCGGGGCCGCGGCGGCATCGCGGCCTCCCGCGTCTTCACCCGGATCTGGCTCGCCCTGTTCGGCTGGTGGAAGTGGGACGACCTGCCGGAACTCCCGCCGGAACTCATCTACTTCCCCACCTGGGTACCGCTCAACATCTACGACTTCGGCTGCTGGGCCCGGCAGACCATCGTGCCGCTCACGATCGTCTCGGCGAAGCGGCCGGTGCGTCCCGCCCCCTTCCCGCTGGACGAACTGCACACCGACCCCGCCCTGCCCAGCCCCCCGCGGCCCCTGGCCCCGGCGGCGAGCTGGGACGGCGCCTTCCAGCGCCTCGACAAGGCGCTGCACACCTACCGCAAGGTCGCCCCGCGCCGGCTGCGCCGGGCCGCCATGAACACCGCCGCCCGCTGGATCATCGAGCGCCAGGAGAACGACGGATGCTGGGGCGGCATCCAGCCGCCGGCCGTGTACTCGGTCATCGCGCTGTACCTGCTCGGCTACGACCTCGAACACCCCGTGATGCGCGCCGGCCTGGAGTCGCTGGACCGTTTCGCCGTGTGGCGCGAGGACGGCGCCCGGATGATCGAAGCCTGCCAGTCCCCGGTGTGGGACACCTGCCTGGCCACCATCGCGCTGGCCGACGCGGGGGTGCCCGCCGACCACCCGCAGCTGGTGAAGGCCGCCGACTGGATGCTCGGCGAGCAGATCGTCCGCCCCGGCGACTGGTCGGTGAAGCGGCCCGGACTCCCGCCCGGCGGCTGGGCCTTCGAGTTCCACAACGACAACTACCCCGACATCGACGACACCGCAGAGGTGGTCCTCGCGCTGCGCCGGGTCAGCCACCACGACCCGGAACGGGTGGAGAAGGCCATCGGCCGCGGGGTGCGCTGGAACCTCGGCATGCAGTCGAAGAACGGTGCCTGGGGCGCGTTCGACGTCGACAACACCAGCTCCTTCCCCAACCGGCTGCCGTTCTGCGACTTCGGCGAGGTCATCGACCCGCCGTCGGCGGACGTCACCGCGCACGTCGTCGAGAGCCTCGCCGTCGAGGGGCTCGCCCACGACCCGCGCACCCGGCGCGGCATCCAGTGGCTCCTCGCCGAACAGGAGCAGGACGGCTCGTGGTTCGGCCGCTGGGGCGTCAACTACGTCTACGGCACCGGCTCCGTCGTCCCCGCCCTCACCGCCGCCGGGATCCCCGCCTCGCACCCGGCGATCCGCCGCGCGGTGATCTGGCTGGAGTCCGTCCAGAACGACGACGGCGGCTGGGGCGAGGACCTGCGCTCCTACCGGTACGTCAGGGAGTGGAGCGGCCGGGGCGCCTCGACCGCGTCGCAGACGGCGTGGGCGCTGATGGCCCTGCTCGCGGCGGGGGAGCGGGAGTCCGGCGCGGTGGAACGCGGCGTCGCGTGGCTCGCCGCCACCCAGCGCGAGGACGGCTCCTGGGACGAGCCGTACTTCACCGGCACCGGCTTCCCCTGGGACTTCTCCATCAACTACCACCTCTACCGGCAGGTCTTCCCGCTCACCGCGCTCGGCCGGTACGTCCACGGGGAGCCCTTCGCCGAGAAGCCACGCCCGGCCCCGGTGGCCGAGCGGCCCGCGGACGCGACGTCCACGGCCGAGGTGAAGGGCGGCTGATGAACCCGCGGCCCGGCCCGTCCCCGCTGCTGATCGCCTGCGCGCTCGGCATCGAGCACCTCGCCCTGCGCACCGGCGACCGCGGTGGCGCGGGCGGGCCGGTCATCGTCCTGCGCACCGGCATGGGACGCAGGGCGGCCGAGCGCTCGGTCGCCCGCGTCCTGGCCGACCCGGCGCTCGGCTCCGCCGCCGTGCTCGCCACGGGTTTCTGCGCGGGACTCGCCCCCGGCATGCACCCCGGCGACCTGGTCGTCGCCGAGGAGACCCGGGACCCGCGCTCCACCGTCGCCTGTGTCGGCACCGACCGGCTCGTCAAGGAACTCGCGCGCGCCGTGCCGGGGCGCACCGTCCACACCGGGCCGCTGACCGGCTCGGACCACGTCGTCCGCGGCCCCGAACGCGCCGACCTGCTCGCGACCGGCGCGATCGCCGTCGACATGGAGTCCGCCGCCACGCTCCTGAGCGCCGTACGGACCGGCGAGCGCCCCGTTGCGGCCGTTCGTGTGGTCGTGGACGCTCCAGAACACGAACTCGTCCGGATCGGCACGGTGCGCGGTGGAATATCAGCCTTCCGCGTTCTTCGATCCGTTCTTCCCGCATTTTTCGAATGGCACCGTTCTTTGCTGCTCCCCCGGAGGTGAGCCCAGATGGCCATGCCGCTGCGCCAGTCCGTCAAGGTCGCTACATACCTGGCCGAACAGAAGATCCGCCGACGGGACAAGTTCCCGCTCATCGTGGAACTGGAGCCGCTTTTCGCCTGCAACCTGAAGTGCGAGGGGTGCGGGAAGATCCAGCACCCGGCCGGGGTGCTCAAGCAGCGCATGCCGGTCGCGCAGGCCGTCGGGGCCGTGCTCGAGTCGGGAGCGCCGATGGTCTCCATCGCCGGCGGCGAACCCCTGATGCACCCGCAGATCGACGAGATCGTGCGGCAGTTGGTGGCCAAGCGGAAGTACGTCTTCCTGTGCACCAACGCGCTGCTCATGCGCAAGAAGATGGACAAGTTCAAGCCCTCTCCCTACTTCGCCTTCGCGGTGCACATCGACGGCCTGCGCGAGCGGCACGACGAGTCCGTGGCGAAGGAGGGCGTGTTCGACGAGGCCGTGGAGGCCATCAAGGAGGCCAAGCGGCTCGGCTTCCGGGTCACCACCAACTCGACCTTCTTCAACACCGACACCCCGCAGACCATCGTCGAGGTGCTCAACTTCCTCAACGACGACCTCAAGGTCGACGAGATGATGATCTCGCCCGCCTACGCCTACGAGAAGGCGCCCGACCAGGAGCACTTCCTGGGCGTGGAGCAGACCCGCGAGCTGTTCAAGAAGGCCTTCTCGGGCGGCAACCGGGCCCGCTGGCGGCTCAACCACTCCCCGCTGTTCCTCGACTTCCTGGAGGGCAAGGTCGACTTCCCCTGCACCGCCTGGGCGATCCCGAACTACTCCCTCTTCGGCTGGCAGCGCCCCTGCTACCTGATGAGCGACGGATACGTGCCCACGTACCGGGAGCTGATCGAGGACACCGACTGGGACAAGTACGGCCGCGGCAAGGACCCGCGCTGCGCCAACTGCATGGCGCACTGCGGCTACGAACCGACCGCCGTCCTGGCCACCATGGGGTCCCTCAAGGAGTCCCTGCGCGCCATGCGCGAGACCGTCTCCTCGAACCGGGAGTGACGTCGTGACCGCCATCTCCCTGGGCGTCCCCGAGGTACCGGTCCGGCCGATCGCCGAGCGGCGCGTGTCGCGGCGGATCCAGGTCGGGCCGGTGGCCGTCGGGGGCGGGGCCCCGGTGTCCGTGCAGTCGATGACGACGACCCGTACGTCGGACATCGGCGCGACGCTCCAGCAGATCGCCGAGCTGACCGCGTCCGGCTGCGAGATCGTCCGTGTGGCCTGCCCCACCCAGGACGACGCGGACGCCCTCTCGGTGATCGCGCGGAAGTCGCAGATCCCGGTGATCGCCGACATCCACTTCCAGCCCAAGTACGTGTTCGCCGCGATCGAGGCGGGCTGCGCGGCGGTCCGCGTCAACCCGGGCAACATCAAGCAGTTCGACGACAAGGTCAGGGAGATCGCCAAGGCGGCGAAGGACCACGGCACGCCGATCCGCATCGGCGTGAACGCGGGCTCCCTGGACCGCCGCCTGCTCCAGAAGTACGGCAAGGCCACCCCCGAGGCGCTGGCCGAGTCCGCCCTGTGGGAGGCGTCGCTCTTCGAGGAGCACGACTTCCGCGACATCAAGATCTCGGTGAAGCACAACGACCCGGTCGTGATGGTCGAGGCCTACCGGCAGCTCGCCGCCCAGTGCGACTACCCCCTCCACCTCGGCGTGACCGAGGCCGGCCCCGCCTTCCAGGGCACCATCAAGTCGGCCGTCGCCTTCGGCGCCCTGCTCTCCCAGGGCATCGGCGACACCATCCGCGTCTCCCTCTCCGCCCCGCCGGTCGAGGAGATCAAGGTCGGCATCCAGATCCTCCAGTCGCTGGGGCTGCGGGAACGCCGGCTGGAGATCGTCTCGTGCCCGTCCTGCGGCCGCGCCCAGGTCGACGTCTACAAGCTGGCCGAGGAGGTCACCGCCGGTCTTGAGGGCATGGAGGTCCCGCTGCGCGTCGCCGTCATGGGCTGCGTCGTCAACGGCCCCGGCGAGGCCCGCGAGGCCGACCTCGGCGTCGCCTCCGGCAACGGCAAGGGCCAGATCTTCGTCAAGGGCGAGGTCATCAAGACCGTCCCCGAGTCGAAGATCGTGGAGACCCTCATCGAAGAGGCGATGAGGATGGCCGAGCAGATGGAGAAGGACGGCGCGTCGGGGGAGCCGGCCGTCACCGTGAGCTGAACAGCACGGACCGAAGGGGGCCCGAGCGTGACGATTCTGGAGAACATCCGGGGACCACGCGACCTGAAGGCGCTGTCCGAGGCGGAACTCGGTGAACTGTCCGACGAGATACGTGACTTCCTGGTGCACGCGGTCGCCCGCACCGGCGGTCACCTCGGACCCAACCTGGGGGTGGTGGAACTCACCGTCGCCCTGCACCGGGTCTTCGAGTCGCCGGCCGACCGCATCCTGTGGGACACCGGCCACCAGAGCTACGTACACAAACTCCTGACCGGACGTCAGGACTTCTCGAAACTGCGCGGCAAGGGCGGCCTGTCCGGCTACCCGTCCCGCGAGGAGTCCGAGCACGACGTCATCGAGAACAGCCACGCCTCCACCGTGCTCGGCTGGGCCGACGGCCTCGCCAAGGCCCGTGACGTGCAGGGAGAGCGCGGCCACGTCGTCGCCGTCATCGGCGACGGCGCGCTCACCGGCGGCATGGCCTGGGAGGCCCTGAACAACATCGCGGCCGCCAGGGACCGGCCGCTGATCGTCGTGGTCAACGACAACGAACGCTCGTACGCGCCGACCATCGGCGGCCTCGCCAACCACCTCGCGACGCTGCGCACGACCGACGGCTACGAGCGGATGCTGGCCTGGGGCAAGGACGTGCTCCAGCGCACGCCGGTGGTCGGCCACCCCGTCTACGGGGCCCTGCACGGCGCCAAGAAAGGGTTCAAGGACGCCTTCGCCCCGCAGGGGCTCTTCGAGGACCTGGGGCTGAAGTACCTCGGCCCGATCGACGGACACGACCTCGGGGCCGTCGAGTCGGCGCTGCGGCGCGCGAAACGCTTCCACGGGCCGGTGCTGGTGCACTGCCTCACGGAGAAGGGCCGGGGCTACGAACCCGCCCTGCGCGACGAGGAGGACCACTTCCACACCGTCGGCGCGATGGACCCGCTCACCTGCGCACCGCTCAGCCCCGCGGGCGGGCCGTCCTGGACCTCCGTGTTCGGCGAGGAGATCGTGCGGATCGGTGCGGAGCGCGACGACGTCGTGGCGATCACCGCGGCCATGCTGCACCCGGTCGGCCTGGCACCCTTCGCCGAACGGTTCCCCGACCGGGTCTGGGACGTCGGTATCGCCGAACAGCACGCCGCCGTGTCCGCCGCCGGCCTCGCCACGGGCGGACTCCACCCGGTCGTCGCCGTCTACGCCACCTTCCTCAACCGCGCCTTCGACCAACTGCTGATGGACGTGGCCCTGCACCGCTGCGGGGTCACCTTCGTACTGGACCGGGCCGGCGTCACCGGCGCCGACGGGCCCTCGCACAACGGCATGTGGGACATGTCCGTCCTCCAGGTCGTCCCCGGGCTGCGCATCGCCGCCCCGCGCGACGCCGACCAGTTGCGTGCCCAGCTGCGCGAGGCGGTCGCCGTCGACGACGCGCCGACCCTGCTGCGCTTCCCGAAGGAGTCCGTCGGCCCCGCCGTACCCGCCGTCGGCCGGGTCGGCGGCATGGACGTCCTGCACGCCGCGGACCGGCCCGAGGTGCTGCTGGTGGCCGTCGGTGTGATGGCCACCGTCTGTCTCGGGGCCGCGGAACTGCTCGAAGCGCGCGGCATCGGATGCACCGTCGTCGACCCGCGCTGGGTCAAACCCGTCGACCCGGAGCTGACCCCGCTGGCCCTCCGGCACCGCCTGGTCGCCGTCGTCGAGGACAACAGCAGGGCGGCCGGTGTCGGTTCGGCGGTGGCACTGGCGCTCGGCGACGCCGATGCCGACGTGCCCGTACGCCGCTTCGGCATCCCCGACCAGTTCCTCGCGCACGCCAAGCGCGCCGAGGTGCTCGCGGACATCGGCCTCACCCCGGTCGACATCGCCGGCCGGATCAGCGCGAGCCTGGCCGTCGGGCGGCGAGCGGTGGAACCGTCCGCGAACGGACGGAACGTCATGTCAGCGCAAGGAGAGAACTGAATGACCAAGGAGTTCGACCTCGCCGCGCTCTTGGCCGAGCGCGGAGCCGAGCGGTACGAGCTGCACGCCAGGCACCTCAACCACCAGCTGCCGCGCATGCTGCACACCATCGGCTTCGACAAGGTCTACGAGCGGGCTGAGGGCGCGCACTTCTGGGACGCCGACGGCAACGACTACCTGGACATGCTCGCCGGGTTCGCGGTGATGGGCCTGGGGCGCCACCACCCGGTCGTCCGCAAGGCGCTGCACGACGTCCTGGACGCCTCGCTGGCCGACCTGACCCGCTTCGACTGCCCGCCGCTGCCCGGGCTCCTGGCCGAGAAGCTGCTCTCCTACAGCCCGCACCTGGACCGGGTCTTCTTCGGCAACAGCGGGACCGAGGCGGTGGAGACCGCGCTGAAGTTCGCCCGGTACGCGACCGGCAGGCCGAGGATCCTGTACTGCACCCACGCCTTCCACGGACTGACCACCGGCTCGCTCTCCGTCAACGGCGAGGACGGGTTCCGCAAGGGCTTCGCGCCGCTGCTGCCCGACACCGCGGTCCCGCTCGGCGACCTGGACGCCCTGGCGCGCGAACTGCGGCAGGGAGACGTGGCGGCGCTCATCGTGGAGCCGATCCAGGGCAAGGGCGTGCACGAGGCCCCGCCCGGCTACCTGCGGGCCGCGCAGGACCTGCTGCACCGGCACAAGGCACTGCTGATCGCCGACGAGGTGCAGACGGGCCTGGGCCGGACCGGGAAGTTCTACGCCTTCCAGCACGAGGACGGCGTCGAGCCCGACCTCGTCTGCGTGGCCAAGGCGCTGTCCGGCGGCTACGTGCCGGTGGGGGCCACCCTGGGCAAGGACTGGATCTTCCAGAAGGTGTACTCCTCGATGGACCGCGTGCAGGTCCACTCGGCGAGCTTCGGGTCCAACGCGCAGGCCATGGCGGCCGGGCTCGCCGTGCTGTCGGTGATGGAGAACGAGGAGATCGTGGCGAACGCCGCCGCGGTGGGGGAGCGGCTGAAGTCCCGGCTGGTGGCGCTGGTGGACCGCTACGAGCTGCTCGCCGACGTCCGCGGCCGCGGGCTGATGATCGGCATCGAGTTCGGCCGGCCCCGGTCCCTGAAGCTGCGCAGCCGCTGGACCATGCTCCAGGCCGCCCGGAAGGGCCTGTTCGCGCAGATGGTGGTGGTGCCGCTGCTGCAGCGGCACCGGATCCTCACCCAGGTCTCCGGCGACCACCTGGAGGTGATCAAGCTGATCCCGCCGCTGATCATCGACACCGCGGACGCGGACCGGTTCGTCGACGCGTTCACCGAGGTGATGGACGACGCGCACAATGGCGGCGGCCTGATGTGGGACTTCGGCAAGACCCTGGTCAAGCAGGCGGTGGCGCACCGCTGAGCCGACCCAACGGGCCCTTCCACCGCGGTGCGCGACGGAGCAACTTCAGCCTGTTACGGGATGGTATGCGGACGGACCCCGGCCACGCTGTGCCACGCCGGCGGTGTGTCCATATTGCTGCCTTCTCCAGGGCGACATCGTGCGGGTGCACCTCGGCGAGGAGTGGCTGCACGTCCTCAGGGGCCGCCTGCGGCTGCGCCTCGGGGACACCGAGCACCGGCTCGCCGTGGGGGACGGCGCCCACTTCGACTCGCTGACCCCGCACCGGATCGCGGCACAGGACCCCGAAGGGGTCGAGCTGCTCTTCGTCCACACGCTGCTGCAGAGCCCGACGGCCGCTCTGTGCCTCGGCCCGACGCCCCCGGGGAGACGCCGTGAGCTCCATGGAGGAGAAGTTCCCGCGTGCCCTGTGGGTGCGGCTGCTCATCTACATCGCCCTGGGGCACGTCTTCGGCGGCTTCCTCTACCTGCTCTTCGAGGTGGGCGCCCGCCGCTAGCGGTCGCGCCGGGTCAGTCCAGCATCCGCTCGCGCAGCCGCTCCCGGGTCGCCGGGGTGAGGTGCAGACCCTGCTTCAGGTAGGCGTCGACGCCGCCCCAGGTCTCCTGGACGGTGTCGAAGGCCGCCGCCAGGTACTCGGCGCGCGCGTCGAACAGGGGGCTGAGCAGCTCCATGATCTCGGGGGAGTAGGCCGAGGCGGCGGAGCTGCCGCGGCGCACCTTGTAGCGGCGGTGCGTGGCGTTCGACTTGAGGTAGTCGTCGAGGACGGCGTCGCGCTCGACGCCGAGCGCGAGCAGCGTGACCGCGATCGACAGGCCCGCGCGGTCCTTGCCGGCCGCGCAGTGCATCAGGGCGGGGACGCTGTCCTCGGCGAGCGCGTGCAGCACCCGGGCGTGCTCAGCCGTGCGCTCCCGGATGATCGTGCGGTAGGACGCGATCATCCGGTGGGCGCCCTTGCCGTCGGCCAGGATCTCGTGCAGCTGGTCGAGGTCGCCGTCGCGGACCATCTTCCAGAACTCGGCGCCGTCCGCCGGGTCGCTCAGCGGCAGGTTCACATTGCGCACGCCCGGCAGCTCGACGTCCGGGCCTTCCAGCTTCTGGTCGGCCGCGTTGCGGAAGTCGAAGATCGTGTGCAGGCCCAGGGTGGCCAGGAAGGCGGCGTCCTCCCCGGTGGCGTGCGCCAGGTGGCCGCTGCGGAACAGCACGCCCTGCCGCACCCGTCGCCCGTCCGCGGCCGGCAGTCCGCCGACGTCCCGGAAATTGCGCACACCGGTCAGCTCGGGTTCGGTCGACGGGACCTGCTGCGTCACGGGGACTCCTCCCACTCCGCCCCGCCGACGCTGCTCGGCGGCGGGCTCGCCCCGACGATACGGCATCCCCTGTCTGCGCCAATGAGTTACCCACAGGGCATTAAGGGGGACCTCGGGCTTTCTGTCCCAATTGACCCCTTCATCCCAACTGGCGCTGAAATGCGAAAGGGTGAGGAAGTGGCGCGTGAGCAGCGTCATATCGGTAACCGTGCGTCGTCCGTCATGTTCACGTAATCAAGCCGGTTTTCAAGGCCGTTCACTCGAAATGCCATTCCTCGAATCGACGGAGTGTGACCGGATATTCCCGTAAAGGATCAATCGGAACACCTTCCGGTGGAACCCTTCGCTTGTCCGGGTGCGTCCTGGTCCCTTACGTTCACCACCGATCCGGACGGACGCCTAATCCTGCCGCCGACCGGAGCCCACACTCATCCACCACCCGTACCCGGCAGGAGCGGGGGACCCACAGGTACGAATGCCTGTTCCGGTTCCCGGAACGGCTTGGGGTAAAGCCGCGTTTCGGCGCGGCCGGGCATCTCCAGCCCGCACCCGACAGCTCACCTCGCAGGCGCCGGAGAGGAATTCACCATGCCCGCGAAGGGTAAGCACCGCCGTACCAGGGCCATGCGCCTGACCCGCACCATCGCCGTCGCCGGAACCGGTGGCGCCGCGCTCGCGCTCCCGCTGATCGGGGCCGCCGGCGCCAACGCCGCCCCCGCGCACTCCGTTTCCGAGCAGTCCGTGCAGTCCATTCCGACGACGGCGAAGAAGGCCGCAGCGAATGGCGCCGAGAAGAACTCGGACGCGCGGACCTACACCGTCAAGAGCGGCGACTACCTTTCGCGGATCGCCGACGAGCAGAACGTCGACGGCGGCTGGAAGAAGCTGTACGAGGACAACCGCGAGGCCGTCGGTTCGGACCCGTCGCTGATCCACCCCGGCCTGAAGCTCTCGGTCGGCGCCAAGGCCGCCCAGTCGGAGAAGCCGGCCGCCGAGAAGCCCGCCGCCGAGAAGCCCGCAGAGGCGGAGAAGCCCGCCAAGCCGGCCGAGAAGTCCACGGACGCCGAGAAGGCCTCCGCCTCGGACGCCGGCACCAGCAGCGGTTACAGCTCCCCCGTCGCGGGCGGCACCGTCGGTACCCCGTACCACCAGTCCGGCAGCATGTGGTCCAGCGGCTACCACACCGGCACGGACTTCGTCGTCCCGACCGGCACCTCGCTCAAGGCCGTGGGCGCGGGCACCGTCGTCTCCGCCGGCCCCGGCGGTGCGTACGGCAACCAGGTCGTCATCCAGCTCGCCGACGGCCACTACGCCCAGTACGCCCACCTCTCCTCCCTCTCCGTCTCCGCCGGCCAGTCGGTGACGGCGGGCCAGCAGGTCGGCCTCTCGGGTGCCACCGGCAACGTGACCGGTCCGCACCTGCACTTCGAGATCCGCACCACGCCGGACTACGGGTCGGACATCGACCCGGTCGCGTACCTGAGTTCGCACGGCGTCTCTCTCTGACGCACGGCTCGGGCGCAGCCCCCACGCCACCGAAGGCCGGACCCCGATCCCCGGGACCGGCCTTCGGTGTATTCCGGAATTGACCAAGCCTTTAGGCGTGGCCTTTCTCACCGACCGTCAATCCCTTCCTACGGTCGCGTAGGTCACATTCCAAGGTGAATCATGGCCCGATGTGGCAGACGATTCGAAGAATGACAGCAGAGCAGTGATCGGGTCGTACGTGGCGCTGGGGGACAGCTTCACCGAGGGTGTCGGCGACCCCGGCCCCGACGGGGCGTTCGTCGGCTGGGCCGACCGGTTCGCCGTACTGCTCGCGGACCGGCGCCCCGAGGGCGACTTCACGTACGCGAACCTCGCCGTGCGCGGCAGGCTGCTCGACCAGATCGTGGCCGAACAGGTCCCGCGAGTCGCCGAACTCGCGCCGGACCTGGTCTCGTTCGCGGGCGGCGGCAACGACATCCTCCGGCCCGGCACCGATCCCGACGAGGTGGCCGAGCGGTTCGAGCGGGCGGTGGCCGCGCTGGCCGAAGCGGCCGGCACCGTCCTCGTGACGACCGGGTTCGACACCCGAGGCGTGCCCGTGCTCAGGCATCTGCGCGGCAAGATCGCCACGTACAACGGACACGTCCGTGCCATCGCCGACCGGTACGGCTGCCCGGTGCTCGACCTCTGGTCGCTCCGGAGCGTCCAGGACCGCAGGGCGTGGGACGCCGACCGGCTGCACCTGTCGCCGGAGGGCCACACGCGGGTGGCGCTGCGCGCGGGACAGGCCCTCGGCCTGCCGGTGCCGGCCGACCCGGACCAGCTCTGGCCGCCGCTGCCGTACCGCGGCGCGCTGGACGTCCGCCGGGACGACGTGCACTGGGCACGCGAGTACCTGGTGCCGTGGATCGGCCGCCGGCTGCGTGGCCAGTCCTCGGGCGACCACGTGACCGCCAAGGGGGCGCTGTCGCCGCACGACATCAAGACGCGGATCGCCGCCGTGGCGTGAGGGCGTTGTGCGGGCGGGCAGGTTCCGGATGGGCGGTTCCGGACGGGGCGCGGCGAGTCAGCGGCGGGTCAGCGGCGTGGGCCGGCCAACGCCTTCCGCGGCAGGCCCAGTTCCCGGGCCAGCGCCTCGTCCGTCCACTCCCGCGCCCGGGCCCGCGACACCGCGCCCGCGTACGACGTCAGTTGCACGGCGAGCCCGTCGAGGAGCGCCGTCAGCCGCAGGGCCGCGCCCTCGGGGTCCGGGCACGGGAACTCCCCGGCGGCCACCCCCTCGACGATGACCTCGGCGATCGCCGCCTTCCACCGGCGGTCCAGGTCCCGCGTGACGTCCCGCAGCGCGGGCTCGCGCAGCGCCGCCGCCCAGCCCTCGATCCACAGCCGCCAGCCCTTGGCCTGTCCCGTCGGGGCGTACCACCGCACGGCGGCCCGCAGGCGGCGCAGCGCCGACGTACGGCGGCCGAGCAGCCCACGCAGATGAGCCAGATCGTCCTCGGCGGCAAGGGCGAAGGCGGCGGCGACCAGCTTCTCCTTCGTGGAGAAGTGGTAGAGCACCAACGCGTTGCTCACCCCGAGCGCGGACGCCACGTCGGCGATCCGCAGCGCGGCGACACCCCGCGCCGATATCTGCTCGACGGCCGCGCGCAGCAGCTCCTCGCGCCGCTCGGCCACAGTCAACCGGACTCTCACCACGCCCCGTCCCCCCATGTCCTGGACACGATCAGTCGGTGTCACACGAGACGACCATAATGAGAGCCTGACCTACTCCACCTGGAGGTTACCGTGGCCGGATTCCGTTCCCCGGGCCCCGGGCCCCGCACGCCGCGGCCCGCGGCCTTCGGCGCGGACCCGAGCGGTGAGCGCATGGCGCGCATCCGCAGATCGCCGCACTTCCGTGACGGCGTCTTCCAGAACCCCGGCGGCACCACCCGGACCCGGCCCTCCGGATCGGCTCGTGAGTTCGCCAAGATCTACTTCGACCGGGAGTCCCGGCTCCGCCGCGCCCCGCGCGGCCCCGTCCCGGTGCACGCCACCACCCTCGCCGACCTCGCCCGGCCGCCCGCCACCGGACTCCGGCTGACCTGGATGGGGCACTCCAGCGTGCTCGCCGAGATCGACGGGCGGCGGGTGCTCTTCGACCCCGTGTGGGGCGAGCGCTGCTCCCCGTTCCCCTTCGCCGGGCCCAAGCGGCTGCACCCGGTCCCGCTCCCGCTCGCCGCTCTCGGCCCGGTCGACGTCGTGGTGATCTCCCACGACCACTACGACCACCTGGACATGCCCACGATTCTGGCGCTGGCCGGCACGGACACCCTGTTCGCCGTGCCGCTCGGGGTCGGCGCCCACCTCGAACACTGGGGCGTCGGCGCCGACCGGCTGCGGGAGCTGGACTGGCACGAGTCGACGCGCGTCGGCGGCCTCACCCTGACCGCGACGCCGGCCCGCCACTTCTGCGGGCGCGGGCTGCGCAACACCCAGCACACCCTCTGGGCGTCGTGGGTCGTCGCAGGGGAGGAGCACCGCGTCTACCACAGCGGGGACACGGGCTACTTCGACGGCTTCCGTGACATCGGCGCCGCGCACGGCCCCTTCGACGCCACGATGATCCAGCTCGGCGCGTACTCCCGGTTCTGGCCGGACATCCACATGACCCCCGAGGAGGGCGTGCGGGCCCACCTCGACCTCCAGGGAGGCGCTCCGACCGGGGTGCTGCTGCCGATCCACTGGGGAACGTTCAATCTCGCGCCGCATGCGTGGGCGGAGCCGGGGGAGTGGACGAAGGACGCGGCCGAGGAGGTTGGCCAGGTGGTGGCGTCCCCCAGGCCGGGTGAGCCGTTCGAGCCGGCGGGGGAGGTGCCGGTGGAGGCGTGGTGGCGGGGGGTGTCGGATCCGATCGCCAACCCGTGGCGGCGTCCGCGGATTGCTGAGGGTGTGCCCGGGACGAGTAAGGGTGATCTCGACCTTGCTGGTGAGCGGTGACATGGGTCGAGAACACCGGGGACGAGCTGGGGGCGATCGTCCCGACGCGTGCGCTCCGACCACGAGGCCGTTCTCTCTGACATGCGCCAGGCCGACATCCATTACCCGTCGGCCAGAATGATCAGCAGGAGACAGTGTGGTGCCAGCGGGGCAAGCGATCGCCGTTCGGGCGAGCGGGCGGCAGAGAGACATGGTCACGCTTCGCAGCCGGAGCAGGCGAGCTTGTGGCGGAGGGAGGACGATGGAGTGGCGGGGCCACTGACGCCAGCGCGTGGCTTGCTTCGGTAGATGGCAGCCCGACCGTCCGGTCACTGGCCGGAAGGAGCTCTAGGCATGGGTACGACCGAACCATTCCAGGAGGGCGCTGGGACGCCGGGTGTGGTGGCGTCGAGGCCGGGGGGTCTGCTGGATGTACTACGGCGCCCCTGGGTGGCCGCGTACCGGCCCAGGGCGCAAAGCACTGCGGGGCAGGCGGTGACCGCCTATGCGCTCGGCGTGGTGATCGGCGGGCCTGCGGTGACCATGCTGACCGCGCGGCTGCCCCGCAGGCCCCTGGCAATTGGGCTGATGCTGCTGTTCGCCGCGGGCAGCGCGTTCATTCAGCGCCCTGGCCCCCTCGTTCACGATGTTGCTGGCCGGGCGGGTGGACTCCTCGCTCAGCCACGCCGCGTTCTTGGCGTTGGCGTTGGCGCTGGTGATGGCCACCAGCTTGGTGCCTGAGCACAAGACAGGCTCGGCCACCCAGCGCGCGGACAGCGGAGCTACCGCCGCCCCCGCCGCAGCGCCGCGGCAAGTAGAACCGCACCTAGCCTTGGGAGGCCCTCCAGTTCCGCAGCTCAGCACTGCGTGTAGACCTCGCGGGGGAGCGGTGGCGTCGGTCGGGGACGGGCCCGGGGAGAGGGTCGAGGGGTGGCGCGGCTACCGTGGTCGCACGGCGTAGGTCACGTGCGTCACCCGCGACGACGGCACGGAACGGACCTGCTCCAGCGCGACCCTGGACGCGTCCACGCCCTCGAACAGGCGGATGCCGGAGCCGAACAGCACGGGTGACAGCGCGATCGAGAACTCGTCGATCAGGCCGGCGTTGACGTACTCGAGGATCGTCGCGCCGCCGCCCGCGATGCGTACGTCGCGGTTGCCGGCGGCTTCGCGGGCCTGGTCGAGCGCGGCCTCGATGCCGTCGTTGACGAAGTGGAACGTGGTCCCACCCGGGCGCTCCCACGGGTCACGCCTGGTGTGCGTCACGACGAAGACCGGCGTGTGGAACGGCGCCTCCTCCGGCCACATCTGCTCGCCGGCGTCGAACATGCGCTTGCCCATGACGCTTGCGCCGGTGCGCTCGAACGTCTCCCGCGCGATGTCGTTGTCGCGCCCCTCCTCGCCGCCTCCGCCCAGCTTCAGGTTCTCCCGGAAGAACCGCGTCGGGAAGATCCACCGCTGGAGCTCCATCCACTGCCGCCCCATCAACTCCCCCAGGGACTCGGGCGCGATGAACCCGTCCAGCGACATTGACACGCTGAAGAACACCTTCCCGGCCATCAGCCCTCCGCCCCCTTCCGAACGATCTCGGCGACGTAGGCAGCCAGGTTGCTCAGGGTCTGCCGACCGCCCTCGATCGCCTTGTACTTCTCGACCGCCTCGTCGCGCAGTTCCTTCGTGGGAAACACCGTGCGCATCACGATCCGGGTCTGCTCGCCGTCCGGCGCGAAGGTCAGGATCGACTCGAAGGCGTTCGGGTCGTCGCGGGACTCACCGTGCAGCAGCGCGATCCGCTCCGGCGGGGCGATCCGCAGCCAGCGGATCCACTCGGGGTAGTCGGTTCCGTCCGGCCCGTGCAGCACGAAGTTCCACTCCCCGCCCTCGCGGAACTCGAAGGACCGCGTGGTGGTGGTGAACCCCTCCGGACCCCACCACCGCGACAGATGCCGGACCTCGGTGAACGCCTCGAAAACCAGCTCCCTCGGGGCGTCGACGCCCCGGGAGATCACAATCTCCCGGTCGGCCGTCGCCCCCGTTCCTTGCCTTGCCGCTGCCATCGGTCAATCCTCCTGCCGTGTCTGCTTCAGGTCCTGCACATAGGCGTCCAGCCGGTCGAAACTCTCGTTCCAGAACCGCTCGAATCCGCCGGCCCACTCGTGGACCGGCCGCAGCCCACGGGCGTCCAGGCCGTAGAGGCGCTGCTTGCCCGCCCCGCGGACCCGCACCAACCCCACCTCCCGGAGCACCCGCAGATGCTTGGACGCCCCCGGCTGGGTCATCCCCAACTCCTGCGCCAGGTCGGTCACCGGCCGCTCACCCGCCCGCAGCAGCGCCAGGATGTCCCGGCGCTGCGGCTCGGCGATGGCGTTGAAGACGTCCGACGTCGTCGCTGCTCGTGCCATGGAGCCATCATATGCCTATATCGGCATGCGACAAGTCGCGACTACCGGCAGTGACCGATTCTGATCGAGTCCGACCGGTCTCCCACGCTTCCGGAACGGATGCTTCACCGGCTTATCGGTCTGTCGTACGAGGGCTCATACCAGAGCAGGACGTTGCCCGGGGGACTTTGGTAACTGCCCACCGCACATGAGGGGCAGGCGACTACTGTCAGTGTCCGTCGGGCGACGTAGGGCCGGATCCCCCGGTCCGCTCGGTCGACGCAGCGATGACGCGTGCCCGCGTGCCGTCGCCTGCCCGCGTGGCATTCCGTCACCACGCGCGAGCACCCAGACCGACGGACCAGTACGAGGACCCCGATGTCTCACCTCCGCGCCCCGGCCGCGCGAGCAGACCGCCGTGAGGGCGGGCGGCACGGCCGGCCGGCCCCCCGCACCGCCCCCGCGCTGCCCGAGACCCACATACGGCCCCAACTCCTGCGGCTCGCCGTGCTGCCGCCGGTCGCGGTCGCCCTCAGCGGCTGCGCGGTCGTCCTGTTCACCGTCCGCTCCACCGGCATCCGGCCCGGCCCTGTCCTGTGGGCCGTGGTCGCCGGCGCCGTCTCGGTGACCGCCGCGGCCGTCGTCATCGCCGCCGTCGCCGCCGACCGCGCCGCCCGTTCCGTGCACGAACGCGTCGGCGCGCTGCGCCGCGGCACCGCACGTCAGGAGGGCGACCTGCGTGCCGTGGTCGAGGCGCTGCGCCGGGGCGAGCCGCCGCCCCGGCGCACACCGCGCGGCGGGCCGCCCGACGACGCCGACGGCTTCGAACTGCTCGCCGCCGACCTCTCCCGCGCCCACGACGGCGCCGTCACCGCCGTCGTCCGGGCCGCCCAGCTCTCCAGCCAGGCGGGCAGCGAACAGAAGCTGGAGGTCTTCGTCAACCTCGCCCGGCGCCTCCAGTCGCTGGTGCACCGCGAGATCTCCATCCTGGACGAGCTGGAGAACGAGATCGAGGACCCCGACCTCCTCAAGGGCCTCTTCCACGTCGACCACCTCGCCACCCGCATCCGCCGCCACGCGGAGAACCTCGCCGTGCTCGGCGGCGCCGTCTCCCGCCGGCAGTGGAGCAACCCGGTGGACATGACCGAGGTGCTCCGCTCGGCCATCGCCGAGGTCGAGCAGTACTCCCGGGTCCGGCTGGTGCCACCGATCGACGGCACCCTGCGCGGCCACGCCGTCGCCGACGTCATCCACCTGCTGGCCGAACTCGTCGAGAACGCCACCCTGTTCTCCGCCCCGCAGACCCAGGTGCTGATGCGCGCCAGCCTCGTCGCCTCGGGCCTCGCCGTCGAGGTCGAGGACCGCGGACTCGGCATGCCCACCGCCGAGCAGGCCCGGATGAACGCCCTGCTCGCCGACCCCGACCAGGTCAACGTCGCCCACCTGCTGGCGGACGGCCGCATCGGACTGTTCGTCGTCTCCCAGCTCGCCAAGCGGCACGGCATCACCGTCCGGCTGCAGACCAACATCTACGGCGGTGTCCAGGCCGTACTGGTCGTCCCGCAGGCTCTGCTGGGCACGGAACCCGGTGCGCTCCCCGGCGGCACGGCGCGGCCGGCGGAGGCCGCCGCCGCCGAACCGGTCCCCGTACCGCCGCCCCGGCAGCAGCCATCGCCCACGGCACCGACGGCGCCACCGGTTCCGACGGCCCCCGCCGCGGTACCAACGACCGTCGTACAGGCCACCGCCGTACCCCCCGCCGCGGCACCAACGACCGTCGTACAGGCCACCGCCGTACCCCCCGCCGCGGTACCAACGACCGTCGTAGAGGCCACCGCCGTACCGGCCACCGCGGTACCAACGACCGTCGTACCGGCCACCGCCGCACCGCCCACGACCGAACCCGCGGTGTCCCGCCCCTCCCGGGGCCGCACCGCCGCCGAAGGCGAACCCCTGCCGCTGCCCGTGCGCGGTACGCGTCAGAACCGGCCCACCCCGGCCGCCGCCGTTCCCGGCGTACGACCCGACGACCGCGGTGTCATCGCCGAACACGCGGCCACGCCGCCCGTCCCGCGCCACAGCGCGGTGCGCGGCACCATGGGCAAGCCCCAACTGCCCCGCCGCCGCGCCCAGGAGCACCTCGCGCCCCAGCTGCGCGGCGGCCCGGCGCCGCGCCAGGAACCCGAGCGGTACACCGGTCACGACCCCGGTCTGATGGCGGCCTTCCAGCGGGGCATCGGCCTCGCGGAGGCCCAGCAGCACCGGGAGCCGACCTCCCTGGAGCCGGTCCGCACGGACTCCGTCCACACGGCGCCCGCCCCCACCCCGCCACCCCACCCGGCCGCACCGCACCTGGAGCCGACCCCCCGGGACCAGTCCGGATGAACGCCCCCGCAGACCTTCGTACCCCAAGGAGTCGATCCACCATGGCGAGCGATGCGCCGACCGGCCAAGTGTCCGACCTCGACTGGCTGATGAGCGGCCTCGTGCAGCGCGTGCCGCACACGAGCAGCGCGGTGCTCCTGTCCTGCGACGGCCTGGTGAAGTCCGTCCACGGTCTCGACGCCGACAGCGCCGACCACATGGCGGCCCTGGCCTCCGGCCTGTACTCCCTCGGCCGCAGCGCCGGCGTCCGCTTCGGCGACGGCGGGGACGTGCGACAGGTCGTCGTCGAACTCGACTCGACGCTGCTCTTCGTCACCACCGCCGGATCCGGCACCTGCCTCGCCGTGCTGGCCGGCCGGGAGGCCGACGCCGCCGTGCTCGGCTACGAGATGGCCATGCTCGTCAAGAGCGTCCGCCCCTACCTGGCCACCGCGCCCCGGCAGCACGCCGTCGAACCACCGGCGATGAGGCCTTGAGGGTGGCCGCGGCCGGCGACGGGCCCTGGCTCGACGACGCCGCCGGACGGCTGGTGCGCCCCTTCACCGTCAGCAACGGCCGTACCCGGCCCACCGTCGCGCTCGACCTGATGTCCCAGGTGATGGCCACGGGGACGACCCCCCTCGGCTACCTCGGACCCGAGCACACGCAGGTACTCGACCTGTGCCGGGCGCCGCTCCCCGTCGCCGAACTGGCCGCGCACCTGCGGCTCCCGGTGGCGGTCACCAAGGTGCTGCTCTCGGACCTCGTCGACTGCGGCGCGCTGACCACCAAACCCCCCGCCGCGTTCCACCACAACCCCACGGACCGGGCCCTTCTGGAGGCAGTGCTCGATGGACTACGACGACAGCTCTGACCACGTCCACGGCGAAGGCGCCGACCCGTTCCCCACCGCCCTGAAGATCCTCGTGGCGGGCGGATTCGGCGTCGGCAAGACGACCTTCGTCGGCGCCGTCAGCGAGATCGCGCCGCTGAGCACGGAGGAACTGCTCACCACGGTCAGCGCCGCGACCGACAACCTCGACGGAATCGAGAACAAACTCGAAACGACCGTGGCCATGGACTTCGGCCGCATCACCCTCGACCCCGCACACGTCCTGTACCTGTTCGGCACACCCGGCCAGGAACGCTTCTGGTTCATGTGGGACGAGTTGTGCGAGGGCGCGCTCGGGGCCGTGATCATCGCCGACACCCGCCGGCTGGAGGAGTCCTTCGCCGCCGTCGACTTCTTCGAGGAACGCGGCCTCGGCTTCGTCGTCGCGATCAACGAGTTCGACGGCTCCTACCGCTACGACCCCGAGGAGGTGCGCGCCGCCATGGACCTGCACCCCGAGATCCCCATCGTGCGCTGCGACGCCCGGATCTCCAGCTCCGGAGTACAGACCCTGCTCACCCTCGTACGCCACCTCATCGCCCACACACCGGCCCCCACGACGGGGTACGGCGCCGGAGCCCGCCCATGACCTACGACCCGCCGCGCCCGGCCGGACGCCTGCTGCTCACCCCCGAGGACCGGGAGGCCCCCGCCCGGGTACGACGGCTGCGCCTGCTCGGCCTGGTGGAACGCCCCGACCCCGCACTCGACACCTTCGCCGCGCACCTCGCCGGCCTCGCCGAGGCGCCGTACGGGATGGTCAACTTCCTGGTCGAGGGCGGGCAGTTCTTCGCGGGCCTGCGGGTCCCCGACATCCCGCCGGTGACCCGGGGGGACGGGACCAGCCCCGAGTTCGGCCGCGTCCAGCCCCGCGACCACGGCTTCTGCCCCCACGTGGTGGTCCGGCGCAAGGCCCTCGTCCTGGAGGACGTGTGCGACTACCCGCGCTTCGCCGGCAACCCGGTCGTCGACGAGTTCGGCATCCGCTCCTACCTCGGCGCCCCGCTCATCGACAGCACGGGCACCGTCCTCGGCACGGTGTCCGCCGCCGATGTACGGCCCCGGACCTGGGGCACGGCGGGCCTGGCGACGATCAAGTCGACGGCTGCCGACCTCGTACGCCGCATCGAGCGCAGCGCGGAGGACGGGCTCCCGCTGTGAGGGCGCGGGGCGGCGGGCGGGCGGCGTGAAGGAAAGCTGCGGCCGGGCTTAAGAAAGGCTCGATGGACCCGGGGCGGTGTCGTACGGCAGATTGCAGTGCGATCCCCCTCCCCTCCCCGGACGCGGGCCGCCTCGGCGTGCGCGGTCCCGGGGTCTCACCCGTCAGGAGCCGTAGCGTTGAAGGCGCTGGTCAAGGAGAAGGCGGAGCCCGGTATGTGGCTCGCGGACGTGCCCGAGCCCGTCGTCGGACCCGGTGACGTCCTCATCAAGGTGCTGCGTACCGGCATCTGCGGCACCGACCTGCACATCCGGGCCTGGGACGGCTGGGCGCGGCAGGCCATCCGCACCCCGCTCGTCGTCGGGCACGAGTTCGTCGGCGAGGTCGTCGAGACCGGCCGGGACGTCACCGACATCAAGGCCGGCGACCGGGTCAGCGGCGAAGGGCACCTGGTGTGCGGCAAGTGCCGCAACTGCCTGGCCGGCCGGCGCCACCTGTGCCGCGCCACCGTCGGGCTCGGAGTCGGCCGCGACGGGGCGTTCGCCGAGTACGTCGCCCTGCCCGCCACCAACGTCTGGGTGCACCGCGTCCCCGTCGACCTCGACGTCGCCGCGATCTTCGACCCGTTCGGCAACGCCGTGCACACCGCCCTGTCCTTCCCGTTGGTCGGCGAGGACGTCCTGATCACCGGCGCCGGGCCGATCGGCCTGATGGCCGCCGCCGTCGCCCGGCACGCCGGGGCACGCAACGTCGTGATCACCGACGTCAGCCAGGAGCGCCTGGACCTGGCGCGCAAGGTCGGGGTGAGCCTCGCCCTGGACGTCTCGAAGGCCACCATCGCCGACGGGCAGCGCGAACTCGGCCTGCGCGAGGGCTTCGACATCGGCCTGGAGATGTCCGGCCGCCCCGAGGCCATGCGCGACATGATCGCCAACATGACGCACGGCGGCCGGATCGCGATGCTCGGCCTGCCCGCCGAGGAGTTCCCCGTCGACTGGGCGCGGATCGTCACCTCGATGATCACCGTCAAGGGCATCTACGGCCGCGAGATGTTCGAGACCTGGTACGCCATGTCCGTGCTGCTCGAAGGCGGCCTCGACCTCGCCCCCGTGATCACCGGCCGGTACTCCCACCGCGACTTCGAGGCCGCGTTCGCCGACGCCGCCAGCGGCCGGGGCGGCAAGGTCATCCTCGACTGGACCGCGTAAGCCACCGCGCCCACCCGTACGTACTCCTAGGAGCTTCAGAGATGTTCGACTCCGTGCGCGACGACCTGCGCGCCACCCTCGACGAGATCCGCGCCGCCGGCCTGCACAAGCCCGAGCGCGTGATCGGCACCCCGCAGTCCGCGACCGTCGCCGTCACCGCCGGCGGCCGCCCCGGCGAGGTCCTCAACTTCTGCGCCAACAACTACCTCGGCCTCGCCGACCACCCCGAGGTCGTCGCCGCCGCCCACGAGGCGCTGGACCGCTGGGGCTACGGCATGGCCTCCGTGCGCTTCATCTGCGGCACCCAGGAGGTGCACAAGGAACTGGAGGCCCGGCTCTCCGCGTTCCTCGGCCAGGAGGACACGATCCTCTACTCCTCCTGCTTCGACGCCAACGGCGGCGTCTTCGAGACCCTCCTCGGCCCCGAGGACGCGGTGATCTCCGACGCCCTCAACCACGCCTCGATCATCGACGGCATCCGCCTCAGCAAGGCCAAGCGCCTGCGCTACGCCAACCGCGACATGGCCGACCTGGAGGCGCAGCTCAAGGCGGCCGGCGACGCCCGGCGCAAGCTGATCGTCACCGACGGAGTCTTCTCCATGGACGGCTACCTCGCCCCCCTCGACGAGATCTGCGACCTCGCCGACCGCTACGGCGCCATGGTCATGGTCGACGACTCGCACGCTGTCGGCTTCGTCGGCCCCGGCGGCCGCGGCACCCCCGAGCTGCACGGCGTCATGGACCGCGTCGACATCATCACCGGCACCCTCGGCAAGGCGCTGGGCGGCGCCTCCGGCGGCTACGTCGCCGCCCGCGCGGAGATCGTCGCCCTGCTGCGCCAGCGGTCCCGGCCCTACCTCTTCTCCAACACGCTGGCCCCGGTGATCGCCGCCGCCTCGCTGAAGGTCCTCGACCTGCTGGAGTCGGCCGACGACCTGCGCGTCCGGCTCGCCGAGAACACCGCCCTGTTCCGCCGCCGGATGACCGAGGAGGGCTTCGACATCCTCCCCGGCGACCACGCCATCGCGCCGGTGATGATCGGCGACGCCTCCGAGGCGGGCCGCATGGCCGAGCTGCTGCTGGAGCGCGGCGTCTACGTCATCGGCTTCTCCTACCCGGTCGTGCCCCAGGACAAGGCCCGCATCCGCGTCCAGCTGTCCGCCGCCCACTCCACGGACGACGTGAACCGCGCGGTGGACGCCTTCGTCGCGGCGCGGGAGCAGCTCGCCACCTGAAGCGCCGGTGACCTGAGAGAATCGATCCCGTGATCGAAGCGCGGCGGCTGCACATCCTCCGGGCGGTGGCGGACCACCGCACCGTGACGGCGGCTGCCGCCGCGCTGTACCTCACCCCCTCCGCGGTCTCCCAGCAGCTGGCCGCCCTGGAGCAGGAGACCGGCCACCGCCTGGTCGAGCGCGGCGCCAAGGGCGTACGGCTGACCCCCGCGGGCGAGATCCTGCTGAGCCACACCAACGCCGTCCTCGCCCAGCTGGAGCGGGCCGAGGCCGAACTCGCCGCCTACGGCTCGGGCGCCGCAGGCACCGTCACCGTCGCCTCCTTCGCGACCGGCATCGCCCTGGTCGTCGCGCCCGCGCTGGCCCGCCTCGCCGAGTCCGCGCCCGGCATCCGCATCCGCGTGCAGGACGCCGAGGGCGACGCCAGCCTGCCGATGGTCCTGGACCGGCAGGTCGACGTGGCCGTCGCCGTCGAGTACCGCGGGGCGCCGCCCGCCGACGACCCGCGGCTGACCCACGTCCCGCTGTACGCGGAGCCCTTCGACGCGGTCGTCCCGGTCGCCCACCGCCTCGCCGGCGCCGACGAGGTCCCGCTCGCGGAGCTGGCCAAGGACACCTGGATCGGCCCCTACCCGGGCAACCCGTGCCACGACGTCGTCGTGCTGGCCTGCGAGAGCGCCGGCTTCCAGCCCCGCATGGAGCACTCCTCGGACGACTTCCGCGCGGTGGTCTCGCTGGCCGCGGCCGACGCCGGTGTCGCGCTGATCCCGCGCTCGGCGCTGCACGGCACCGACCTCACCGGCGTGGTCGTCCGCCCGGTCGACGGGGTCGCGCCGACCCGCCGGGTCTTCGCGGCCGTACGCCGGGGGGCCGAGGAGCACCCGCTGATCCGGCCGGTCCTTGACGCGCTCGACGAGGTGGCCCGGGCGTGAGGCTTCCGTAACGCGAACGTCTCGTATCCGGGATAGCGTCCCTGATATGAGAGACGACGACGGGGCTTCCGACCTCGTGGACGCCCGGCTGGCCGCCCGCCTCGCCGAACTGCGGGCCGAGCACGGCTGGTCGCTGGGGGAGCTGGCGGAGCGCAGCGGAGTGAGCCGGTCCACGCTGTCCCGGGCCGAGCGCGCGGAGACCAGCCCCACCGCCGCCCAGCTGAACCGCCTGTGCGCGGTCTACGGCCGGACCATGTCCCGGCTGCTCGGCGAGGTCGAGGCGGAACCCGCGCTGCTGGTACGGGCCGAGGAGCAGCCACAGTGGGAGGACCGGGCCGCCGGCTTCGTGCGCCGCTCGGTGTCCCCGCCGCACGCCGGTCTGCGCGGCGAACTGGTCGAGGGACGGCTCGCCCCCGGCGCGGACATCGCCTACGACCGGCCGCCCGTCCCCGGTCTGGAACAGCACGTCTGGGTGCTGGCCGGCGCGCTGGAGGTGACCTCCCAGGACGTCCCGCACCACCTCGGCACCGGGGACTGCCTGCGGATGCGGGTGTGGGGGGCGACGAGGTTCCGGTGCGCGGGCCCGGAGGAGACGCGCTACGTGCTGGCGGTGGTGCTGCCGTGATCGTCAGCCGCGTCGACGAGCACCGACTGGCCGCGCTGCTGGAGGAGTTGGCGGATCTGTTGACCGACGTCGTGGACGGCGGCGCGTCGGTCGGCTTCCTCGCGCCGCTGGACCGCGACCCGGCCCTCGACTGGTGGCGGACCCGGGTCCGCGCGGTGGCCGCCGGGGAGCTGGCCGTCTGGGTGGCGCACGAGGGGGAGCGGGTGTGCGGGACCGTGAGCCTCGCCCTGCCCGACAAGCCCAACAGCCGCCACCGCGCCGAACTGGTCAAACTCATGGTGGCCGACGCCGTCCACGGCCGAGGCGTGGGACGGAGGCTGCTGACGGCCGCCGAGGAGTCGGCCGCCGCGGCCGGCCTCACCCTGCTCCACCTGGACACCGAGACCGGCAGCCCCGCCGAACACCTCTACCGCTCCGCCGGGTGGACCCGGGCCGGCACCATCCCCGGCTACGCGGCGGACCCGGGCGGCGAGCTGCGGGCGACGACGCTGTACTACAAGCAGGTCGGCGTCCCCTCCGCCGCCGGGTGATTGTCAGTGGCGGCGGATAGCGTGCCTGACATGCCGGACGCCGAAGACGTACGCCGTGTCGCCCTGTCCCTGCCGGACACCACGGAGAAGATCGCCTGGAACATGCCCACGTTCCGGGTCGCGGGGAAGATGTTCGCCACGCTGCCCGAGGACGAGACCTCCATCGCGGTGCGCTGCCCCAAGGAGGAGCGCGACGAACTGGTGCTGGCCGAGCCCGGGAAGTTCTGGATCGCCGGTCACGAGGCGCAGTTCGCCTGGGTCCGGGCCCGGCTCGCCGCCCTGGACGGCGAGGACGAGCTGCGCGACATCCTCGCCGACTCCTGGCGCCAGGCGGCCCCGGCCCGTCTCCTGGAGGCCCACCCGCGGCTGGGGCTGCCGGCCGGCGGCTGAAAACCCCTCGGGCGTTGTCGGTGCCCCGTGGCATGATCCGGGGACACGCGTGACAGCCGGGGCCGGAGGGGGGCACCGGCTGTCGGACGTACGACGCGCGCGAGGAGCAGCGGGGGAGCTGCAAGGAGCAGCAGCGGGCCCGTAGGGGCCGCAAGGGGCGGGTGGCCGGCGGGGGCCGGCCGGGGAGGGGAGCGCGGGATGGCCGGGACGGCCTCGCAGCCCACGCACGAGGGCACGACGGCGGCGCGAGCCGTCTGGTCGCGCGACTTCGCGCTGTTCTTCGCCGCGCGGGCCATCGCCCGGCTGGGCGACACCATGCTGCCCGTCGCGCTCGCCGCCGGTCTGCTCCAGCACGGGTACGGGGCAGGCGCGGTCGGCCTCGCCATGGCCTCGACCGCCGCCGCCTTCGCCGGACTGGTCGTCTTCGGCGGGGTCCTCGCGGACCGCTTCAGCACCCGCAGGCTGATGATCGGCGCAGACCTGGTGCGGCTCGGCACCCAGGCCGCGGCCGCCGTCCTCTTCTTCTCCGGACACGTCGTGCTCTGGCAGATCTGCGCCATCGGGTTCGTCAACGGTGTCGCGAGCGCCGTCTTCCAGCCCGGCGTCGCCAGCACCGTGCCCCGCCTGGCCGCCGACATCCAGGGCGCGAACGGCGCGATACGCGTCGCCGAGTCCGCCGCCCAGCTCGCCGGGCCCGCCGTGGCCGGCCTCCTGGTCGGCTTCGCCTCACCCGGCGGGGTCTTCGCCGCCCACGCCACCACATACGCGGTCAGCGCCGGGTGCCTGCTGCTGCTCCGGCTGCCCCCGCTCGCCCCGGGCGGCCGGACCGCGACCGGCCCGCGGACGAAGGCCTTCCGCGCCGACCTTGCCGAGGGCTGGCGGGAGTTCCTCGCCCGCCGGTGGCTGTGGAGCGTCATCGCCGTCTGGTGCGTCTACATGATCGCCGTCTGGGGCCCGACGGTCCCCCTCGTGGCCGCCGAGGTGGTCCAGGAGCACGGCGCACGCGCCTACGGCCTGGTCAATTCCGCCCTGGGCGCCGGAACCGTCGTCGGCGGCCTCCTCGCCCTGCGGCTGCGGCCCCGCCGCATGCTCCGCGCCGGGGCGATCGCCCTCGTCGGCTTCGCCGCCTTCCCGGCGAGCGTCGGGGCCGGGCTCGACGTACCCGCCATGGCGGCGGGAGCCGCCGTCGCCGGGGCCGGGATGTCCTTCTGGGGCGTGATGTGGGCGACGAGCGTGCAGACCCAGGTGCCGCCCGACGTGCTCAACCGCATCCACGCCTACGACGTCGCGGGCTCGCTCGCGATGATGCCCGTCGGCCAGGCCCTCGCCGGCCCCGCCGCCTCGGCACTGGGCGCCGACCACGTGCTGCTCGTCTCCGGCGCGACCAGCTTCGCCGTGTGCGCGGCCCTGCTCCTGATACCGGCCGTGCGCGGCCTGGTGCGGGTCGACGCGGCCACGACCGGCTCGGGACGGACGGCGCGGGAGACCGAGCCGTCCCGGGCCGATAAGTGCTGACCGGGGTGCCCGCCCGGGAAAAGCGATGCGCGACCACGGGCCCGAGTGCGGTATGGTTTTCCTGCGCGTTCGGCCGGGGGAAACCCCAGGTCAGACGGGCAACGGGACGTGGCGCAGCTTGGTAGCGCACTTGACTGGGGGTCAAGGGGTCGCAGGTTCAAATCCTGTCGTCCCGACACGGCGAAGGGGGGGGGGGGGGGCCGCGGCGCGCTACGCCCGCGCGCCGCGGGTCC
>NZ_JBHXNW010000011.1:82347-96115 GCF_042717365.1 Streptomyces sp. NPDC058534 | reverse complement strand
GCTATGGCCCTCCGCGTCCACCTGCCGGCGAAGGCCCTCTTCGTGTGCCGGCGAGGTGGCGGCCGCGCGCCGCCACCGGGCGTCAGCCCACGCAGCCCACATGCGCCAGCGCCTGCTTCAGCAGCACCCCGTGCCCGCCCGGCATCTCGCTGCGCACCGCCTCGGACAGGGCTTCGCGCGGGTCGAACCAGACCAGGTCCAGCGCGTCCTGCCGGGGCCGGCAGTCACCGGTGACCGGCACCACGTAGGCCAGGGAGACCGCGTGCTGCCGGGGGTCGTGGTACGGCGTCACACCGTGCGTCGGGAAGTACTCGGCCACCGTGAACGGCTGGAGCGAGGACGGCACCCGGGGCAGCGCCACCGGGCCGAGGTCCTTCTCCAGGTGGCGCAGCAGGGCGTCCCGGACCCGCTCGTGGTGGAGCACCCGGCCGGAGACCAGCGTCCGGCTGACCGTCCCGTCCGGGCCGATGCGCAGGAGCAGGCCGACGCTGGTGACTTCGCCGCTGTCGTCGACGCGGACGGGCACCGCCTCGACGTACAGGATCGGCATGCGGGCACGTGCCATCTCCAGCTCGTCGGTCGTCAGCCAGCCCGGCGTGGTTTCGGTCATGTCAGACATCGCTTGATCATACTTTCAGCCGTTCCTGCTTCCCGGGCGGCGCTGCGGGACTGTGACCGGTCCCACGCCGCTCAGCTGTCGTCCATCGGTCCCCCGGGCAGCCGGTAGACCCGGCGGGCGTTGTCCCGGCCCGCCCAGCGCGCGAGGCGCAGCGCGTCCGGAAGGGCCAGCTCGTCGGCGTCCAGCCGCTCCTGGAGCAGCCCCGCAAGGCCCCGCCGGAAAGCGACCGCCCCGAGGTGATGGAACTCGGCCACACCATAGGCGTCGGAGCTGTACAGCAGCTTGCGGAACGGAGTGATCTCCGTCGCCTCCGCGAGGATCGCGCCCGCCCGGGCGGGGCCGACGTGGTGCAGGGTGAGGCCCACGTCGAGGTACACGCGCTCGAAGACCGCCGACAGGTAGGCCGCCTGGCGCTGGTAGGGCCAGCAGTGCAGTAGCAGGACCGGGATCGTGCCGGCGGTCAGATGCAGCCAGTCGGTCAGCAGGGTCGGGTCCACGCGGTGCATGCGGATGTCGCTGTCGCCGAACCCGGTGTGCAGTTGCAGGGGCCGCCCGAGGTCCACCGCCGTCCACAGCAGGTGCCGGACGAGCACCTGGTCGTCGAGCCGGCCGCCTCGCGCGAGCCACTGCCGGGCGGCCCCGGTGACCTCCGCGGGCGAGGGACGGGCCGGGTCCAGGTCGAAGCCGGTGCGGTAGGCCGCCACCGATTTGACGCCCACCACGCCCGGCCGCCGTACCGCCTCCCACGCGGCCGTGCGGAACGCCTCCGCGTACGCGTCCGGCTCGACACCGCCCGCCGCCACCGCCTCCGCGACCCTCTCAAGCCGCACCACCTCGTACGCCGCGGCGTTCGCCGCGCGCGCCAGCTCGGCCGGCCCGGTCACCCGGTGCGGGGCGTAGCCCGTGTCCACGCAGAAGACGCCGGTGCCCGCGGCCCGCAGGAACCGCCGGTTCACCTCGGCCGCGCCCAGCTCCTTCCGCCGGGCCAGGTACACGTCGGCGGGCGCGTGGCGCGGCAGGTCCAGCAGGGGAGCGCAGTGACGGCGCACGGCGAGGCCGACGGGGCTGTCGAAGGGGGACACGCCGGGCCATGGCTCGCCCTCGGTGAGGAGGGACTCGAAACCCGCGCGGTCCAGGTCGTCGGTGACGGCGCCGTGGCAGTGGTGGTCCACCAGCTCCAGCTCGGCGAGGCTCTCGTGGACGGGTCCGCCGGCCACGTCAGTACTTCCAGCGGTAGGCCGCCGCCACCCGGTCGTCGTCCAGCCCGTCGACCGCGTCGATCTCCCCCTGGCGTACGGCGGTCACCGCGTCGGCCAGGACCGGCCCCAGCGCGGTCCGCAGCACGTCGTCCGCGCGGAACGCCGCCACCGACTCGGCGAGGGAGACCGGCAGCCGGCGAACCCCCCGGGCCGCCGCGTCGGCGGTGTCCAGCCCGGCCGGGTCGCCGGTGGTCTCCTCGGGCAGTGGCGCGGACGACGCGAGACCGTCCAGTCCGGCGGCGATCACCGAGGCGAGCGCGAGATACGGGTTGGCGGCCAGGTCGACCGGCTTCACCTCCAGGTTCGCCGCCCGGCCGTGCTCCCCGGTGCTCCCGGTGACGATCCGCAGGGCCGCCTCCCGCGTCTCCCGGCCCCAGGCGGTGAAGACGCCCGCCCACTGCGAGGGGCGGAGCCGCAGGTGGCTGGCCGGGCTCGGCGCGGTCATCGCGGTGAGCGCCGGCAGGTGGTCCAGCACTCCGGCCACGAAGGACTCGGCCTCGGCGGTCATGCCGTACCGGCCGGTGCCGCCGGCGTGCAGGTTGGTCCCGTCCCGCCACGCGGAGAGGTGGATGTGCCCGCCGTTGCCGACGCCCCGCCCGAGGACCGCCGGGGCGAAGGAGACCCGCAGCCCGTGCCGCTGGGCCACGGCCCGGATCGTCTGCCGCACCAGCACGCTGCGGTCGGCCGCCGCCACCGGGTCGAGGGCGCCCACCGAGACCTCGAACTGCCCCGCCGCGTACTCGGGATGCAGTTGCTCCACGTCCACGCCCTGCGCCGCGAGCGCCGCCAGCAGATCGGCCGCGCAGTCGCTGAGACCGATCTGCCGGGCCGCACCGTACGCCGGTCCCGACACCGCGGGGACGAAGGCGTCGCCGTCCGCGTCGCCCCGCCCCACCGACCACTCGATCTCGATCGCGGCCTTGAACCGGACGCCGTACCGCTCGACGGCGTGCGCCACGGTGCGGCGCAGGACGGTGCGCGCGCACGCCGGGTGCGGCCCGCCCTCCTGCGTGATCCGGTCGACCGGCGCCCACGCCCAGCCGGGCTGCGCCGCCAGCACCGTCAGCCGGTCCAGGTCGGGATGGAGACGCAGATCGCCGTCGGGAGAGCCGAGGACGTCCGTGGCGACGATCGAGTCGTCCGCCAGGAACGTGTCGAACACCGGGGACATGCCCACGCCCCACGCCGCGGCCGAGGCGAGCCGCGCGGTGGGCACGGTCTTCACCCGGGCGATCCCCGCCGTGTCGACGTACGCCAGCACCACACCGTGCACGCCCCGGCCGGACAGCTCGCCGCCGAGCGCGGTGGCCCGCTCGGTCTCGCCGGGACGCCCGCCGGGTACGGGGTCGCTCTCGCTCACGTCTCGGGCTCCTTCGCGCGTGCGCCGTCCGTCGCCCACCATTGTGCCGTCCGGTGATCACGCTGTCCCGGTTTCGCCTGATCCGTGCGCACGGCGCCGCCCCGCGCCGGGTCGGCGGACGCGGGGCGGGGCGCGGGAGGCGGGGTCAGGTCATGGGGGTGGGCTGCGGGGAGGGGGTCCCGCCGTCCAGGACGGTCTTCAGGCGGTCGGTGCCCTGCCGCACCCCCTGCTCGACGGCGTCGGCCTGGTCGCCGTCGAGGCCGCCGCCGGTCACGGTGAGGGCGGAGGTGCCGACGCGTACCACGGCCACGTCCAGGCTGAGCGTGGCCGGATTGCCGCCGGTGGACCCCTGCACGGTCACGCGCAGGCCCGCACGGGCGTCGCCCACGTCGGGCACCGAGGCCTCGGTCACCTGGGCCGTGCGCTTCTCGCCCGCGGAGTCGGTCGCGGTGAACTGGTCGCACTTCTGGGGCAGGGAGTCCATCCACTCCAGTCGGTCGTCCAGTCCGCCGCGGTCGTAGCCGGCGACCTGGTCCAGGAGGCGGGAGTCGCCCTGCTCGAAGCCGGTGACCGCCGACGGCCCCGACGGCTCGCCCAGCAGCTTCTCGCCGTAGAGCCCGTCGAGGAGTTCCTGGCAGTCCGAGGCGTCGGTCTTGGCGGTGAGGAAGTCGGACACGTCGACCTCGCCGACGAGCAGCTGGTCGCGCCACTTGTCCGCGTCCTGGACCTGGTTCCAGTCGCCCTCCAGGTCGGCCTCGGTGAGCAGCGCGGCCTTCGCGCCGGACTCGGTGAGGGTGGGCGTGGGTGTCCTGACGGTTCCGGTGGGCTGCTCGGGGACCCGCCCGGCCTCGTCCCGCTCGGCGGCGGGGGAGGCCGACCGCGCCTGTTCCGCGGCGGTGTCCGGGGCCGCGCCCGACCCTCCGGCGCCGTCCGAGCAGGCCGCCGTGGTCAGCAGCGCGCCCGCCGCCAGGGCGGAGGCCACGAGGCGGGCGGGGCGGGACGGTCGACGGCTCATCGCGGGATGCCTCCTGGGACGGGAACGGTGTCCTCAGCGCACCACCGCGGCCGCGGGCCCACCAGCGCACGGGGTTGTTCGGGTGACGTGACCCTGCGGCCCGGCGGCCGGGCTCAGCCCGCGCGTTCCAGGGTGTCCTCGGCGACGCCCTTGTCCACCGCCGCGCGCACCAGCGCGGCCGCGAGGACGGCCGGTTCCGTCGCCCCGGCGAGGCCGAGCAGCCGGTCCGGGTCGGACGGCAGACCGAGGCGTTCGGCGCCCTGGAGGGCCTTGCGGTCCAGGGTGGGGCCCGCCTCCGGCCAGACGAGCTGGGCCTCGCGCAGGAAGATGTCCACGCCGGTCGGACCCACCCCGGGAAACTCCCGGAGCAGCCGCCGTACTTCGGACAGGTCGCCGTCCGCCTCCTTGCGGAGCCGGCGCAGGTCGCCGCCCCACCGCTCGGTCAGCAGTTCGGCGGCCTCGCCGAGCTGGGTGGCGGTGCGCTCGTCGTAGCGCCGGTAGCCGCCCCGCCCGAGGGCGTCCACCCGCTGCTGCCAGTCGGCGTCGGCCATGCGGCGCGGGTTCCGCAGCCCCGCGTCGTACAGGGCGCGGGCGGTGGCCACCGCGATCGAACCGCGGATGCGGGCGCTCAGCAGGTGGGAGAGGACCAGCAGCCGGTACAGCGGCTGCGGGGTGTCCTTGAGCCGGATGCCCGCCTCTTCGGCGTACGTCTGCCCGTGCGCGTCGACGAGCGCGCGCACGACCCGCCGTTGGCCGGGGCTCACGGCTACGGCTTCAGCGGGTCGTGGCCGACCGTCATCAGCCGGTGCCGGAGCGCGGTGTCGTCGGACCGGGGCTCGTTCTCCAGGTCCGCCTGCGCCGTCACGGTGTCCACGACCTCGCGCATCGCGCCCAGGTCGTCCTCCGTGAGGTCGGTGCGCCGCTTCTGGAGGATCGACAGGACGTGCCGGCCGAGCGGCGGTCCCGCGTCGTCCGGCAGCGGCTCGGTCAGCTCACCGGAGTCGCGCACCCGGAGCCAGTCCGCGAGTTCCGCGGAGGTCATGTTCACCACGCGGTGGAAGTCCTCCCACAGCGCGTCGAGTTCGAGGGCGTCGGCCATGAGGTGCCCCTCAGATCGTCGTGCGTACGTGCGTAGGCGCGGGTGCCCGTGGGGCGGAGGGGCAAACGCCCCGCCCGGTCAGCGGGCGAGCACGCCGTCCAGGAAGCGGGTGACGTCGGAGAACACCTCGGCGCGGTTGGTCTCGTTGAACAGCTCGTGCCGGGCGCCCGGATAGATCCGCTCGGTGAGGTCGCCGCCGCTCAGCGCTTCGACGCCCGGCCGGCTGCCCGGCAGCGGCACCAGGCGGTCGTCGTCCCCGTGCACCCACAGCAGGGGCAGCGGGCCGACGTCGCCGTTCTCGGCCACCCTCCCCAGGGTCCGTACGAAGGCCTCCAGGGTCGGCCGCTTCATCGGGCCGTGCCAGACCAGCGGGTCCGCCGCGTACGCCGCGCCGACCGCCGGGTCCCGGGAGAGCGAGGCCGGGCTGATCGGGGTGTCGGGGATCTCCGGCAGGGCGAGCAGCCGGCGCGGCAGCTCCCAGTCGCCGATGACCGGCCCGGACAGCACCAGCGCGGTCAGCTCGCCGGTGTGGCGCTGGGCGTAGCGGGAGGCGATCAGGCCGCCCATGGAGTGACCGACCATGACGAACGGGAGGTCCGGGTGGGCGGTGCGGGTGAACGCGGCCACGGAGTGCACGTCGGTGACCACGTCCTCGAAGTCCTCGACCAGCACCCGCTCGCCGTCGGACCGTCCGTGTCCGGTGTGGTCGACGCCGTAGACCGCCGCGCCGTGTCCGGCCAGGACGCCGGCCACCTCCTCGTAGCGGCCGATGTGCTCGCCGTAGCCGTGCACCAGCAGCGCCACGTACCGGGGCCGGTCCGCGGGCCACTCGCGGGCGGTGATCCGTCCCCGTGTTCCGGTCAGGTCGTGTTCGCGGGCCTCGGCCATGGCTCCTCCGGCTGTGTCGGTGAAGGTCACCGGAGGATCTTCCCAGGGAGCCGTCCGGCGGTCTATAGTCCAAAACTAGCAGTGCTAATTAATGTCGGATGCCCCTCGTCCGGCGGCGGTGTGCCGTCCGGCGACCGGGCGACGACGGTCAGGAGTCCCCTCGTGCGTCCCGTCCACTTCGCGGCCGCCCGCCGCACCCCGATCGGCAAGCTGCGCGGCGCCCTGTCCTCCGTGCGGCCCGACGACCTCGCCGCCGCCGTGATCCGGGGCCTGGTCGCCGACGTGCCCGCGCTCGACCCCGCCCGCGTCGACGACGTGTACTGGGGCGCCGCCAACCAGGCCGGCGAGGACAACCGCAACGTCGCCCGGATGGCCGCCCTCCTCGCGGGCCTGCCCGAGTCCGTCCCCGGCGCGACCGTCAACCGGCTGTGCGCCTCCGGCCTGGAGGCCGTCACCACCGCCGCCCGCACCGTCGCCGCGGGCGAGGCTGACGTCGTGCTCGCGGGCGGCTCCGAGTCGATGAGCCGCGCCCCCTTCGTACTGCCCCGCCCCGACGAGGCGCTGCCGCACCGCATCGAGACCGTCGACACCCGGCTCGGCTGGCGCCTGGTCAACCCGGCGATGAAGGACCTGCACGGACTGCTGGCGATGGGCGAGACCGCCGAGGAGGTCGCCGGGCGGTACGGCATCCCGCGCGAGCGCCAGGACGAGTTCGCCCTGCGCAGCCACCACCTCGCCGCCGAGGCCCGCAAGAACGGGCACTTCGACGACGAGATCCTCCCCGTCGAGCGCCCCGACGGCGTGGTCGTCGACGCCGACGAATGCGTCCGTGAGGACACCTCGCTGGAGAAGCTGGGCCGCCTCAAGCCCGTCTTCCGCCCCGGCGGCACGGTCACCGCGGGCAACGCCTCCCCGATGAACGACGGCGCCGCCGGACTCCTCCTGGTCAGCGATGAGGCCCTGAACGACCTGGGCCTGGAGTCGCTGGGCCGCTACGTCGCCGGCGGCTCGGCCGGCGTCCACCCGGACGTCATGGGCATCGGCCCGGTCCCCGCCACCCGCAAGGTCCTCGCCCGGGCCGGCTGGAGCGTCGACGACCTCGCCGAGGCCGAGTTCAACGAGGCGTTCGCCGCCCAGGCCCTCGCCTGCGTGGACCAGCTCGGCATCGACCCCGGCCTGGTCAACCCCACCGGCGGCGCCATCGCGCTGGGCCACCCGCTCGGCTGCTCGGGCGCCCGCATCCTCACCACCCTGCTCCACCGCATGCGCCGCACGGGAGCGGCCCGCGGGCTGGCCACCATGTGTGTCGGCGTGGGGCAGGGCAGCGCGGTGCTCGTCGAACGGCACTAGCCGTACGTACGTCGCACCTCTCCGCAGAGCCGCAGCAAGGAACGGAGCAACACCCCATGGCAACCCTCTCCGTCGCCGCCATCCTCGCCGAGAACGCCCGGCGCCGTCCCGACAAGGAGGCGCTGGTCGAGGGCGACCTGCGGCTGTCCTTCGCCGAGGTGTGGCGGCGGGCGCGGGCGCAGGCCGGCGCGCTGACCGGCCTCGGTGTCCGGCCGGGGGACCGGGTCGCGCTGATGGCGCCGAACACCGCCGACTTCCCGCAGGCGTACTACGCGATCGCCGCGGCCGGTGGCGTCGTCGTGCCCGTGCACCTGCTGCTGTCGGCCGCCGAGGTCGAGCACGTCCTGCGCGACAGCGGCGCCACGCTGCTGCTGTGCCACCCGGCCCAGGCCGAGACGGGCACGGCAGCCGCGCGGGAGGCGGGCGTACGGGTGATCACCCTCGGCGACGAGTTCGGCAGGCTCGCCGCCGACGCCGAGCCGCTGCCCACGTACGTCACCCGCGACGCCGACGATCCGGCCGTCGTCTTCTACACCAGCGGCACCACCGGTGTCCCCAAGGGCGCGGTGCTCAGCCACTTCAACCTGGTGATGAACGCGACCGTCAACGCCTTCGACGCCAACGACATCCGGCCCGACGACATCGCGCTCGGCGCGCTGCCGCTGTTCCACGCCTTCGGCCAGACCGTCTCCCTCAACTCGACCTGGCGGGCGGGGGCCACCCTCGTCCTGCTGCCGCGCTTCGACGCGGCCCGGGCGATCGAGCTGATGGTCAAGGAGAAGGTCAACACCTTCCACGGGGTGCCGACCATGTTCGTCGCCCTCGCCGCAGCGGCGGCCGACGCCGACGCCCTGCCCGACCTGCGCGTGTGCGTCTCCGGCGGCGCCTCGCTGCCGGTGGCGGTGCTGGAGCGGTTCGAGGCGGCGTTCGGCGCGAGGATCCACGAGGGGTACGGGCTGTCGGAGACCTCGCCCGCGGCGGCCGTGAACCAGCCCGTGTTCGGGACCAGGCCGGGCACCATCGGCCACCCGCTGTGGGGCGTGGACGTGGAGATCGCCCACGCGGACGTCGAGGGCCGCGTCGTCCTGCTGCCGCCCGGTGAGCTGGGCGAGGTCGTCGTACGCGGCCACAACGTCTTCTCCGGCTACCTCGGCCGCCCGGAGGCCACCGCGGAGGCGCTGGTCGACGGCTGGTTCCGCACCGGGGACCTCGGCACCAAGGACGACGAGGGCTTCCTCCGCATCGTCGACCGCAAGAAGGACGTCATCATCCGGGGCGGCTACAACGTCTACCCGCGGGAGGTCGAGGAGGTGCTGATGCGCCACCCCGGCATCGCGCACGTCGCCGTCATCGGCCTCCCGGACGAGCTGCACGGCGAGGAGGTGTGCGCCGTCGTCGTCCCCGCCGCCGGCGCGACACCGGACGCGGCCGGGATCACCGAGTGGTCCAAGGGGTACCTCGGCCGGTACAAGTACCCGCGCCGGGTGGAGTTCGCGGACGCGCTGCCGCTCGGGCCGAGCATGAAGGTGCTGAAGCGGGAACTGCGGGCCCGCTACGTGGACCACGCCCAGCGCCAGGGACCGCCGGCCCGCTAAGGACCGACTGGCGAGACGGTGCTTACGCAGACCGGTTGAGTGCGCATAGCATCAGTGGCCGCAATGGACACCATGACGCTCTGGCACCTCACCGGCTGGGAGTTCGCCGCACTCGCCTTCGCGGCCCTGCTCGTCGGCTTCTCCAAGACCGCCGTGAGCGGGGCCAACACGGTCAGTCTCGCGATCTTCGCCGCGGTACTGCCCGCCCGCGCCTCGACCGGCATCCTGCTGCCCGTGCTGATCGCCGGTGACGTCCTGGCCGTCCTCACCTACCGGCGGCACGCGCACTGGCCCACGCTGTGGCGGCTGTTCCCCGCCGTGGGCGTCGGCGTGGTCGTGGGCACCCTGTTCCTGGTGTGGGCCGACGACGCGATCGTCCGGACCTCGATCGGCGTGATCCTGCTGCTCATGGCCGGGGTGACGGTGTGGCGCAGGAGACAGGCCGAGGTGTCCGACGCGGCCGACTCGTCCGGCCGGGACGGCACGGCCTCGCGGGCCGGCCGGGTGAAGGCCCGTTCGTACGGCGTCCTCGGCGGCTTCACCACGATGGTCGCCAACGCGGGCGGCCCGGTGATGTCGATGTACCTGCTCTCCGCGGGCTTCCGCAAGCTCGGCTTCCTGGGCACGTCGGCGTTCTTCTTCCTGATCGTCAACGTCTCCAAGGTGCCCTTCAGCGCCGGCCTCGGTCTGATCGACGGCCGGTCACTGCTCCTCGACGCCGTGCTGGTCGTGTTCGTGGTGCCCGGCGCGTTCCTCGGCAAGTGGGCGGTGCACCGGATCAACCAACGCCTGTTCGAGCGTCTGGTGATCGCGGCGACGATCGTGGGTGGTCTGCAGCTCCTGCTGGCCTGACGCGCCGCGGCAGGCCGTTGCTCAGGTCCTCGACCAGCAGGCGCTTGGCGATGGCGTCGACGGCGGCGCGCAGCTCCGTGTCGGTGGGCCGGCCGATGTCCTGCTCCACCCGGTTCTCCAGCCAGGTGGCCCACGCCCGGCCGATGACCAGGGCCTCGCGGGCACCCGCGTCGGTGTGGGAGAACAGGGAGCCGTGGCGGGTCAGGAAGCCCTCCTCGACCATCCGGTCGAAGACCGGCAGCAGCACCTCCGGCGGCAGCCGGCGGCGGGCGGCGATCAGGCCCAGGCCGGCGTGCCCGACCAGGCGCGTGAACAGCTCGACCTGCATGACGGCCCAGGCGCCGGCGACATCGAGCCGGGTGTCGCTGTCCGCGATGATCCGGCGCGCGGTGTCCAACTCCGTACCGCCGATGATCTTTCCGACGGACGCCTCCAGAGCCCGCCTGCTGTTGGCGTCGTGCGGTGAGGCGAAGCCCTCGCCCATGTCGGTGGAGCCCGCGCGGGCGCTGTCGCGCAGCCGGACCTGCTTGAGGAACAGGGCGACGAGGAAGCCGAGCGCCGCGACCGGCACCGTCCACAGGAACACCGTCTGGATGGTGTCCGCGTACGCGCCGACGATCGGCGCCGACGTCTGCGCAGGCAGCCCGTGCACGCCCTCCGGACTGGTCGCCGCCCGGCCGATCGCCGACGGATCGGCGGCGCCCGTGCGCGCGGCGTCGGCGACACCGTCCCGCAGGTTGGGGCCCAGGGCGTTGGCGTAGATCGTGCCGAACACGGCAGTGCCGAAGGAGCTGCCCAGGGTGCGGAAGAAGGTGACGCCGGAGGTCGCGGTGCCGAGGTCGGCGTAGTCGACGGTGTTCTGCACGGCGATGGTCAGCACCTGCATGGACAGGCCGATGCCCGTGCCCAGCACGAACATGTACAGCGACTCCAGGCCGGCGCCCGTCGACGGGCCCATCAGCGACATCAGGTACAGGCCGACGCCCATCACCGGCGTGCCCGCGATCGGGAACAGCCGGTACCGTCCCGTCCGGCTGACGACGGTGCCGCTGAAGACCGAGGCGATCAGCAGCCCCGCCACCATCGGCAGCGTCCGCACGCCGGAGACGGTGGCCGAGTCGCCGTCGACGTACTGGAGGTAGGTCGGCAGGTACGTCAGCGCGCCGAGCATCGCGAAGCCGACGATGAAGCTGAGGATCGAGCAGACCGTGAACACCGGGTTGGCGAACAGCCGCATCGGCAGCATCGGTTCGGCCGCCCGGGTCTCCACCAGACAGAACAGGGCGAGCGCGACCAGCCCGCCCGCGAACAGGCCCAGGATCACGCCCGAGCCCCACGCGTACTCGTTGCCGCCCCAGCTGGTGGCCAGGATCAGCGCGCTCGCGCCCACCGCGACCAGCGCGATGCCCAGGTAGTCGATGACGGGCCGGACGGCCGACTTGACCACCGGGATGGTGCGGGCGGCGGCGATCACGACGACGATCGCGATGGGCACGTTGACGTAGAACGCCCAGCGCCAGGAGAGATGGTCGGTGAACAGCCCGCCCAGCAGCGGGCCGATGACCGTCGCGACGCCGAACACCGCGCCGATGGCGCCCTGGTACTTGCCGCGCTCCCGCAGCGGGATGACGTCCGCGATCAACGCCATCGACGTCACCATCAGGCCGCCCGCGCCGATGCCCTGCAACGCCCGCCACGTGATCAGCAGCGGCATGTTCGTGGCGAGCCCGCACAGGAACGACCCCGTGATGAACACGACCGCCGAGACCTGGAAGACCACCTTGCGGCCGAACAGGTCGCCGAACTTGCCGACCAGCACCGTCGCCACGGTCTCCGCGAGCAGGTACGACGTCACCACCCACGACATGTGCGAGGCGCCGCCCAGGTCCGACACGATCGTCGGCAGCGCGGTGCCGACGATCGTCTGGTCCAAAGCGGCCAGCAGCATCCCGAGCATGATCGTGACGAAGACGACGTTGCGGCGCCGCCGGTCCAGCACGGGCGGCTGGGCGGCGGCGGCGGCCCGTGGCGCTTCCTCGGCGACTGTCACGTGGTCACGATCACACCCGTGCAGCGGCCACGCATGCGGGGACGGTCCGCCCGGGTTCGGGCGACGGCGTGGCCGGGGGACACCCCCTACGCGTCGCCGGAACGCCGCCGCAGCAGGTACGTGTCCATGATCCAGCCCTTGCGCTCCCGCGCCTGGGCACGCAGCCGCTCGATGCGCGGCCCGGCCTCGGCGATCGGGCCCGAGTCGAGGATCTCGTCCGGGGTGCCCAGGTAGGCGCCCCAGTAGATGTCGAGGTCCTGGTCCGCGTACCGCCGGAAGGTCTGGTGGGCGTCCAGCATCACCACGACGTCGTCGACGCCCTCGGGGAAGCCCTCCGCGAGCCGCCGCCCGGTGGTGATCTGCACCGGCCGCGCCACCTGGTTCAGCCCCGTCCGGTGCCGGGCGGCCAGCGACGAGACGCTGCTGATGCCGGGCACCACGTCGTACGCGAACGCCACCGTGCCACGCCCCAGGACCTCCTCCAGGATGCCCAGCGTGCTGTCGTACAGCGACGGATCGCCCCACACCAGGAACGCGCCGCTCTCGTCCTCGCCCAGCTCCTCGGCGATCAGCCGTTCGTAGATGCCGGCGCGGGCCAGGCGCCAGTCCTCGACGGCGGGGGAGTACGCCGCGCCCTCCGCGCTCCGGTCCCGCTCCGGGTCACGGGCCTCGACGACCCGGTACGTCCCCTCCGGTACGTGTGTCTCCAGCATGTCCCGGCGCAGCCGCACCAGGTCGTCCTTCACCTCGCCCTTGCCCAGGACGAAGAACACGTCCGTGCTCCGCAGCGCCCTGACCGCCTGCAGGGTCAGCTGGTCGGGGTCGCCCGCACCGATACCGATCACATGAATCTTCCGCACCCCACGAGTCTGCCGTACGCCACCGACTGCGCCCGTACCGGGCCGCCGGGCCACCGCTCGCGCGCGGTCAGCCCCGCAGCCGCGGCGCCCGCGCCCCCGCGTCCACGGACGCGCCGTCCGCCACGTCCCGCGCCAGCTCCCGGGCCCATCCGGCGACCGAGCCGAGATCCACCCCGTAGGGCCGTTCCCGCCCGGCGTCCGACGCCGCCCACTCCGTCACGGCGCCCGCCCCGCGCCGCAGCAGCCGGGCCCCGCCGGTGCCGTTGCCGCGGGCCGCGTGCGTGAGCCCCACCGCCAGCTGGGCCATCCCGCGCCACAGCTGCCGCTCGTCCTCGGGGCCCGACTTCCAGGCGTCCTCGAAGACCTCGTGCGCGTGGAACGGCTTCCCCTCGTCCAGCAGCCGCTGTGCCTCGGCGACCGTCTCGTCCGGCGCCCGCACGACGCCCTCCGGCTGACGGGCGACGCCGTCCGCGCCGTACGGCAGCGGGCGCCCCAGCCCGTCGCGCGGCCGGGCGCTGCGCGCCCGCCCCTCGTCGTCCCGGTCGCGGGCGTCGGCCGGGCGGTCCGATGCTGTGCTGTCCATACGGCCGATTGTCCCCCGCCCGTCCCGCTTAGGCGTGGCCCGGTGGGTGCGGTAAGGTGCTGTCGCGTGATCGCGCGGTCGCACCGCGCGTGGGTACACCGGGACGTGGCGCAGCTTGGTAGCGCACTTGACTGGGGGTCAAGGGGTCGCAGGTTCAAATCCTGTCGTCCCGACGGTGACGGAAGATTGTGCTGCCCGGGGGGGCTGCCGCGCGGGGGCGGGAGAAAATTGGCGCGGC
>NZ_JBHXNW010000011.1:78470-82337 GCF_042717365.1 Streptomyces sp. NPDC058534 | reverse complement strand
GGCGGTGTGGGGACGCCTTTGTGTGGGGGGCCCTGGGGGGCTCTTTAAAAACGGGTGCGGCCCCGCGGGCCCCGAACCCCCCCCCGGGGGGGGCGCGCCCCGGGGGAGGTCCTTCTCACATGTCCGGCGACTACGGCCGCGGCAACGCACAGGGGCGTGCCCTCCGAGCCGGTGCCGCTCTCCGTGTCCGGCCGGGCCCCGGCCGCCAGCAGCACCCGCACCAGGTCGGCGGCCCCGTTCACGGCGGCCTGGTACAGCGGCGTGGTACCGGCGGAGTCGGCCGTCTCCGCCGGAGCACCCGAGCGCAGCAGCGCCCGCACCTGAGCCGCCTCGCCGACCAGGATGGCGTCGACGAGACGCCCGGACAGCTTCTTCCTCCGTCGTCTGTTCACGGACGCCGAGTCCAGGAGGTGTCGTTCGGGTCGTTCGGGCGTGAGCCGCACCGCCGACCCCGCCGGGTCAGACCTGGTAGCGCTCCGCCGCGAACAGGTCCAGGTGCTCCTTCACCCACGCCGACGTCCGGCGCAGCCCGTCCGCCAGGCCGACCTGCGGCTCCCAGCCCGCCCACCGACGGGCGCGGGAGTTGTCGGACAGGAGGCGCTGCACCTCGCTGCCGCTCGGCCGCAGCCGGGCGGGGTCCACGACGATCTCCGCGTCGCTGCCCGCGGCGACGGTGAGGGCCTGCGCCAGGTCGCCGATGGATATCTCCCGGCCCGAGCCGAGGTTGACCACCTGCCCGAGGGCGCGGTCGCAGTCGGCCATGGCCAGGAAGCCCCGCGCCGTGTCGGTGACGTAGGTGAAGTCCCGGGTGGGCGTGAGCGAGCCGAGCCTGATCGTGCGGGCCCCGGAGTGCAGTTGGGCGAGGATCGCCGGGATCACCGCGCGGGCGGACTGCCGGGGGCCGTAGGTGTTGAAGGGGCGCACCACGGTGACCGGCAGCTCGAAGGCGTGCCAGTGGGACAGCGCCATCATGTCGGCGCCGATCTTGGACGCGGAGTACGGCGACTGCGGCTGCAGCGGGTGGTCCTCGCTGATCGGCGCCGTGCGGGCGGTGCCGTAGACCTCGCTGGTGGAGGTGTGCACCAGGCGGCGCACCTGGTGGCGCCGGCAGGCCTCGGCGATGTTCTCGGTGCCGACGACGTTCGTCTGGACGTAGGCGCCGGGCGAGTCGTAGCTGTACGGGATGCCGATCAGCGCGGCGAGGTGGAAGACGGTGTCGCAGCCGTCGACGGCGTCCATCACGCGGCCCGCGTCGCGGACGTCGCCGGTGACCGTCGTGACCAGCGGGTGGCCGAGGAGATGGGCGAGGTGGCCCTTCTCGGCGTACGGCTTGTAGTGCGTGAACGCCCGGACCCGGGCGCCCCGGGCGACGAGCAGGTCGACCAGGGCCGAGCCGATGAAACCCTCGGCTCCGGTGACCAGGACCTCGCGGCCGGTCCAGTCGGGGGTGTGGTTCATGGCGTGCGCTCCATGGGGTTGAAGGTCGGCAGGGGGTGGCCGGCGAGGCGCAGTACCTCGGCGGCGAGCAGGTCGGCGGCGTACGCGTGCGGCCCGGGATCGGAGGCCGACTCCATCGCCGCGAGCCGGGCGGGATCGGCCAGCAGCGGTTCGATCAGTTCGGCCAGCCGCGCCGCAGAGGTCTCGGCGTCGGACAGCAGCAGGCCGGCCCCGGCGTCGGTCAGCACGCGCGCGTTGTGGGTCTGGTGGTCGCCGGGCGCGTGCGGGTAGGGCACGAGCACCGCGGGCACGCCGGTGCTGGCGAGTTCGGCGACGGTCGCCGAACCGGCGCGGCAGACCACCAGGTCGGCGGCGGCGTACACCTGGTCCATGTGGTCCAGGTAGGGCACCACGCGGGCCACCTGGCTGCCCGCGAGCCGGAACCGGGCCTCCTCCAGTGCGTCCGGCCCGGTCTTGATCAGCAGGTGTACGTCGGTGCGCCGCCGCCAGCGCCGGGCCAGCTCCGTCGCGGCCTCGGTGAGCCGCGCGGCGCCCAGGCTGCCGCCGTTGAAGACGACGAGCCGGGCCTCGTCCGGCACCCCCAGCGCCCGCCGCGCCTCGGGGCGCCGTGCGTCGCGGTCCAGTCCGGCGAGGGCCGCCGCGATGGGCATGCCGACGACGCGGGCGTTCTCCCCGCCGGCCAGGCCCGCACGGGAGCGGTCGAAGGCGACCGTGACGTGCGGGGTGAGCCGGGCGGCGAAACGGTTGGCACGGCCCGGCACGGCGTTGGACTCGTGGATCAGGCTCGGCAGGCCCGACCAGCGGGCCCCGAGGATCACCGGGGCGCTCGGATAGCCGCCCATGCCGACCGCGACCTGGGCCCGCTGCTCGCGCAGCACCGTCCGGCACTGCCCGGCGGACCGCACCAGCGCCGAGGGCAGCAGGTAGCGCCGGGCGCCGAGGCTCGGGTCGAAGGGGATCATGTCGACGGTGTGCAGCCGGTACCCGGCCTGCGGGATGAGCCGGGTCTCCAGACCCCGGGTGGTGCCGACGAAGGAGATCTCCGCGGCCGGTACGGCGCGGCGCAGCGCGTCGGCGAGAGCGAGACCGGGGTAGATGTGCCCACCGGTACCGCCCGCGCCGATCACCACGGACAGCCGGGGCGGGGGAGCGGGGTGTCCGGCGGGCGGCACATGGGCCGGGCCGGAGGACGAGGACGAGGAACCGAACATGGCCGCCACGGTCACAAGCCGGCCTAAGAAGGTTTTAAGACGCTCCTTTGGCAGGCTGGGCGCGTGCTGAGAAGAATTCTGGTGGTCGACGACGAGCCCGAGGTGCGGGCCGCCGTCGAGGACGGCCTCACCGTCGAGGGCTACGCGGTCCGGGGCGCCGCCGACGGCCTCGCGGCCCTCTCCGAGGTCGCCGCCTGGCAGCCGGACGCCGTGGTCGTCGACGTGATGATGCCCGTGCTGGACGGCCTGGCGTTCTGCCGCCGCCTGCGGGGCGTCGGCGACCGCACCCCGGTGCTGGTGCTGACCGCGCTGGACTCGGTGAGCGAACGCGTCGACGGGCTGGACGCCGGCGCCGACGACTACCTGGTCAAGCCGTTCGCGCTGGACGAGCTGACCGCGCGGGTGCGGGCCCTGCTGCGCCGGGCGGACACCGGCGCCCAGGAGCCGGGCGACCTCCTGTCGTACGCCGACCTGGTGGTGGACCCGGACACCCGGACCGGACGACGCGGCGAGCGGGCCATCGAGTTCAGCCGGACCGAGTTCGCGCTCCTTGAGCAGCTGCTGCGGCACCCGGGGCAGGTCCTCACCCGGGAGACCCTCTTCGAACGGGTCTGGGGACACGACTTCGGCCCCGGCTCCAACTCGCTCGCCGTCTACGTCGGTTACCTGCGCCGCAAGCTGGAGGCGGAGGGCGAGCCGCGCCTCGTGCACACCGTGCACGGTGTCGGCTACCGCCTGGGCGCGGCGTGAACCGGCCGTGGCGGCTCGCGCCGCGCCCCCGCCGGCTGCGGTCCCGGTTGGCGCTGGCGGCCTCGGCGGCCGTCGTCCTCGTGACCGTCGGCGTGTGCACGGCCGCGTTCTTCGTCCTGCGCTTCAAGCTCTACCAGCAGGTCGACCAGAACCTCGCCCAGTCGGCCACCCTCGTCGCCCAGCAGAGCCGGGACGACGGGCCGACCGTGCACCGCGGCGAGTGCCGCTTCCTGGGCGCCCCCGCGTGCGCCCAAACGGTGCCGCCCGACCCGGCCGACGACCCGGCCCAGCCGTACGTCCTGCCCGTGTCCCCGGCCGGCCGCGGGGGGGCGGGCGGCCGGCGGGCGCCCGACGACCGGTAAAACACCCACGACGGGGCGGTGTCTTATAAAAAAAACCCAGCCCACCACACGTTAGACAAACACCGGGGGGGGTGGGGGTGTGGGGT